>CADCPV010000210.1 GCA_902803345.1 uncultured Eubacteriales bacterium
CCGAGTCTCCTGCAGGCATATTCAAAATCCGCCTGTACCTGGTACTCCATCATGCCGGGCTTCAGGTTCTTCATCACAAACTCCAGGCCTTCTCGTGTGATATTTACCGCTTTACGGACCCGATCGATTTCGTCCGTATCTTTTACTTCCCGAAGCGGTGCAACGGCCGTATGGAGGCATTTTAAGCGCACAGCGGGGTATTTTGCGGCGAGTTCCTGCGCCTTCACGAAATTATAGTCCGGAAGGTCGTTCATCTGGCACCGGAACAGGTCAAAATAGACCTCTTCCACAGCAAAACGTCCGAGGAAGCGGCTGATCGTGCTCTCGACCGCATCGACATACTGCACATTTTCAATCCCGGAAATTTCCCGCACTTCGTCTTTTGTGGGCATCTTCCCGGTCCAGCGCTCCGAAAACTCATCCGGTTCCTCGATGAAGAGCGTCTCAAACACCTTCTCCTCGCTCTTGAATGCGATAAAAGCCGTCCCCTCGCGTTCGATGCCCGTGAGCCAGAAGTACTGGCTGTTGACTTCAAACGCGCAGTAGTCGTCTTCATTCGCATGAAGCGGGATGCCGGCGTAGCTTACGATCAGGCTGTTCACCGGAATGGTCTCATATAGTCTCTGTCTGTGTTCTGTAAATGACATGGATGCTCCTTTTCACAAATCGCGGGGACAGCTGCCTGTCCCCGCGGCTCGTATGTTTACTGCATTGAACTTATTCGGTTGCTTTCTTCAGTGCTTCGGACAGTTCCTCATTCTCCTTCGCGGCAAGATCCTTGGTCGCGCCGCAGGCAAGAACGTAAACTTTCAGCTTCGGCTCCGTGCCGGATGGACGCGCGATGACGCGGGTGCCGCCCTCAATGAAGAACTTCACGACATCGGACTTTGGCAGGCCGTCGATGCCCTGCGTGTAATCGAGCGCCTTTTCGACCTTGCGGCCGGCGAAATCCACGTTGCCGGAATGGAACTTTTCCATGACCTCCGCCATCTTCTTCACGCCCGCAATGCCCTCAAACTCGAAGGAGTGCGTCACATTCTTGTAGTAGCCGTAGGTGTCATAGAGTTCTGCAAGCTTGTCAAGAAGGGAAATGCCTTTGCTCTTGTAGTAAGCAAACATTTCGCAGATCATGAATGCCGCATCTACCGCATCCTTGTCACGGACATAGCCGCCGGAAAGGTAGCCGTAACTCTCCTCAAAGCCGAAGATGTAGGAATCTTCCTTTCCTTCCTTCTCTAACATCAGGATCTGTTCGCCGATGTACTTGAAGCCGGTCAGAACATTGACGGTACGCACACCGTAGTGCGCCGCGATCTTCTCCGCCATATCGGTCGTAACAATTGTCTTGACCATCATCGGATCAGCGGGCATCGTGCCGTTTTCAATCCGCTTCGCGCAGATGTAATCAAGAAGCAGGCAGCCGGTTTCATTGCCGGATACAAGCACGTAATTTCCGTCCTTGTCAGCAACCGCAATACCGCAGCGATCGCAGTCGGGATCGGTCGCAAGAAGAAGCTCTGCCTTCTCTTCCTCGGCGTACTTCATGCCGAGCGCCATCGCTTCGCGGATTTCCGGGTTCGGATAGGGGCAGGTCGGGAAGTTGCCGTCGGGGTTCCGCTGCTCCGCAACAACCGTGATGTTCGTAAAGCCGGTCTCTTTGAGCATTCTTGTTACGGGCTTCAGGCCGGCGCCATTTAAGGGAGTATAGACGATCGCGACGTTCCGGTCGACCTGATCATCCGGACCGAGCACCGATTCCTTCTTGACACGCTCGATGAACGCAGTATAGACTTCCTCGGAAATATACTCAATTTTCCCTTCCGCCATCAGCGCGTCAAAATCGCCGTATTTCACATCCGCGAATACATCCAGCACATTGATTGCCGCAAGGATCGTATCGGCTGCCTCTGTTGTAATCTGGCAGCCGTCTGCGCCGTAAACCTTGTAGCCGTTGTATTTGCTGGGGTTGTGGGACGCTGTAACCATGACGCCCGCGCTGCAGCCAAGGTACCGGACTGCCCACGACAGAAGCGGGGTCGGCATCAGCTGCGTGTAAATATATGCCTTGATTCCGTTCATTGCGAAAATCGCCGCGGAAACCTTTGCAAAAAGGTCCGATTTGATTCGCGAGTCAAAACTGATCGCGATGCTCCGCTTTCCTTCCGGGAAAGCGCCGAGCACATAGTTTGCGAGGCCCTGTGCCGCACGGCCGACGGTGTAGACATTCATCCGGTTTGTGCCTGCGCCAAGGACGCCGCGAAGACCGCCGGTACCGAACTCCAGGTCACGGTAGAAGGCTTCTTCGATCGCCTGCTCGTCGCTTGCGATCGCGCAGAGCTCTTCCTGCAGGTCCTGATCGAGATTGGCTTTTCCGCACCATGCGATGTATTTGTTCTCAATTTCAGGTTTCATCATTGTTCTCCTTCCTCAGAACTCTTCCACTTCGGGTTCATGCGTGAACGAGCTGAAAGTCGCCACGGCATTTTTGAAATAGAACACTTCGGTGTTGCCGTCATCCGCTTTGTACATCCGCTGCAGAGACGGATAGGCGTCGAGCATGGACTGTTTCGCTTCAATTCTCGGGTCTTCGACAAGCTCGCCCGCGAGTCTCAGCCACTCCCCGCCCTTGAATGCGCAGATTTCCGCTTTCGGGTTCTCGTGAAGCTGTTTCGAAACCGCTTTCACTTTGCCGGTCTGGATGTACAGCTTTCCCTCAAAAATGTGCGCTGTGCCGAAGGGACGGACTCTCGGCTGGTCGCCCTCAACGGTTGCGAGATAATAGGTTCCTGCTTCTTTTAAGAACTGTGCAGCTCTTTCCATCGTACATGCCTCCTTGAATATTTTTCGCTCTGTTTTCCGGTCTTATTTGAAAATGAAAGTCATGTAAACCGGGTTGTGATCGGAATACGCAAAGCCGGTGTCCACGACCTTCGCATCCAGGACTTCGATGTTGTCGGTGACCATGAAGCCGTCCACGGTCAGGACGAACTGGTTCGGGTTATAGGGGCCGTCCGCGTTTCGGCAGCTCGGCACCTTCAGTTCCTCGTCATAGGGGAAGACCAGCGAGACATTATAGCCCGCGAAGGTCTCCTCCGGAATCGGCTGCGCCCAGGTATAGTCGCCGGCGCTGGTATTGAAGAATTTCTCCGCATTTCCCGAAAGGTCCTTGTTGAAGTCACCGCCTGCGATGACATAGTTGCCTTTGTCATATTCCGCCTGCATATCGGAAATCACAAGCTTCATCTGCTCTTCCGCGATCTTGCCGTCCGAGGTATAGGCCGAAAGATGGAAGTTGATCAGCACTAATTCCTTCCCGTTTCCCATCGCGATCCGGCTCACGCTGTAACAGCGGTCCAGGTCGACGAGCTTCATAACCGAGTCCTCGATCGGAAGCGAACGGCGCAGGGCTGATTCAATGTCCCATTTGCTGAAGGTCATGATCGAAGAACGGCTCTTGCCGTGCGGCTGTGTCAGCGGATAGAACAGGAAAGGCGAATCCCAGTTCTGCGCCCAGCTGTAGGAATAGCCCGAAAGGCCGGCCTTCACATCCTCGCGCTCATCGCGGTGATAGGAACGGGTCGAATTCAGGTCGACTTCCTGGATCAGCGCGAAATCAGGCGCCTGATTCTGCAGGAAAGCCGTGATATTCTTCATGTTCGTATCCAGGCGCTCCTTGGACCAGGCCCAGGACTGCGTGCCGCCGTCCATGAAAAATCCGTAGTCCGGCTCATAGGCGCCGAAGCCGATGTTGAAGCTCAGGATCCGGTACTCCTGTCCGGTCGCGATATCCGACTCGGGAAGCTCGGATTTCACAGGCTCCAGCACCTGGTTGTCCGGGATGCGGCTGTAGGCAAGGAAAACGTAGGCAAAATACCCGACGACAATCAGGACGACTGCCGCGATTGCGATGAGGATCGCCCGGATAATCTTCCACGCTGTGCTTGTCTTTTTCTTCTCTTTCTTTGCTTTTGACATGTTACTACCCTTCTTTTTTATGTTTTTTGGGATTGATTTCTCAGTTCACTGCGCCGTAGCGGAAGCCCTGGCGCTGGAAATTCGCCTTCTTCGGGACGATCCGCACATTTTCGGTGCCGATGATTGCTCCTGCTGCCGATACTGCTTCGGGACAGGCCAGAAGGTCATAGGAAGAATCCAGCTTCTTGTACTGCTTGGTCGCGGAAAGATACACGACGAGCGTGTCATGTCCGTCGAAATCCGCGAGCGCTTTGGAGACCGCATCGAAGTTCTGCTCATAGTCCGCCTTATCCGAAAACTGCAGCCACAGCTCTTTCGGCACTTCCGCAAATGTCATCATGCTGTCCAGGACAAGCTTTCCTTCCGGATCGTCGCCGATCGATACCCGGCCCGTAACCAGCACCTTTTCGTCCTCGTTCAGGATGCTCCGGTACTGTTCATAAGGCTTCGGGAAGATCAGCACCTCGACCGAGCCGACCATATCCTCTACGGTGATAAAGGCCATCATCTGGTTGTTTTTTGTGGTTTTGACGGTTTTCGCGGTGATCATGCCGCCGATCGTGACGCGGGAGCCGTCCTCCGCCTTCGCGCGGCCTTCCTCTTCATCAACGAGGAAATCCGTCGTCAGTGCGGTTACATTCTTTTTCAGAAGCTGCAGGTCTTCCTCCAGCGGATGGCCGGAAAGATAGATCCCGAGCACTTCCTTTTCATAGGCTAAAAGCTGCGCGCGGTCGAACTCACTGATCTTCGGATACGGCGGTGCCATCTGCTCCTTGAGGCTCTCGGAAACGCCTGCAATGTCAAAGAGGCTGAACTGCCCGGACATTGAGTCCTTCCGCTGCCGCTCCACCTGCTGCAGAAGCACCGGGTAATGCGCAAACTGCTGGCGCCGCGAATAGCCGAAGGAATCAAAGGCTCCGGCCTTGATGAAGCTTTCCAGCGTCTTCTTATTGACTTCCTTCCCGGAAAGCCGCTCCATGAAATCCTGCACCGAACGATACGGCCCGCGTTTTTCACGCTCCGCGACAATCTCGTCGACAACGGCCTTTCCGATGCCTTTCACTGCATTCAGCGCGTAGCGGATCTTATGGTTCTGCACCGAAAACTCGCCGCGGCCTTCGTTGATGTCCGGCGGCAGAAGCTCAATCTTCATCTGGCGGCAGGAATAAATGTAGTCCGAAACCTTGGTCGTGACATCGATTACGGAGGTCATCAGCGCCGCCATGAATTCTTCGGGATAATAGTATTTGAGGTATGCCGTCTGGTAGGAAACGACTGCGTAGCATGCCGCATGCGCCTTGTTGAAAGCGTAGCTCGCAAAAGCCGTCATCATGTCGAAAATCCGGTCGGCAACCGCGGGATCGATGCCGCGCGCGGCACAGCCCGGAACACCCTCTTCGGGGTTTCCGTAGACAAAGTTTTTGCGCTCGGCATTCATCACATCGTGCTTTTTCTTGCTCATCGCGCGGCGTACGAGGTCCGCCCGCCCGAGCGTGTAGCCGCCAAGGTCCTGCACGATCTGCATGACCTGTTCCTGGTAGACAATACAGCCGTAGGTGGTCCGAAGGATCGGCTCAAGTTCCGGACACAGGTAATGCACCGATCCGGCGTTTTTCTTGCCTTCGATGTACTGGTCGATAAAGTCCATCGGGCCCGGACGGTACAGGGAAATGCCTGCAATAACGTCCTCGAGGCTGTCCGGCTGCAGGCGCTTCATGAAGCCGCGCATCCCGGATGATTCCAGCTGGAAGATGCCGTCACAGTCTCCGGTTCCGATATAGTGATAAATGTTCCTGTCGTCGTAATCGATCCTGTTGATATCCAGCTCAATCCCGCGGCTTTCTTTGATATTCTTCACCGCATCGGCAATGACGGTCAGCGTCCGGAGTCCCAGAAAATCCATCTTGAGAAGCCCCAGTTCCTCGATCGTTGTCATCGTAAACTGGGTCGTGAGAGACCCGTCCTGCGCCCTCGAAAGCGGCACATATTCGTAGACCGGCTTCTGCGAGATTACGATGCCCGCTGCATGCACCGAACTGTGTCTGGGGAGACCTTCGAGCCGCATTGCCATATCAATCAGCTTTGTCGCCTGCTCGTCGGTTTCGTACAGCTCGCGGAAATCGGGGCTTGTTTTCAGCGCCTTTTCGAGCGTGATATTCAGTTCATTCGGAACAGCCTTCGAAAGCTTGTCACAGAAGGAATACGGCAGATCCATAACGCGGCCGACGTCGCGGATCACGCCCTTAGCGGCCATCGTACCGAAGGTGATGATCTGTACGACCTCTTCTTTGCCGTATTTCTGCACGACGTAATCGATAACTTCCCCGCGGCGCTCATAGCAGAAATCGACGTCGATATCAGGCATCGAGACGCGTTCCGGGTTCAGGAAGCGCTCAAACAGGAGCTGGTAGCGGATCGGATCGATGTCCGTGATCCGAAGCGAATAGGCGACG
>CADCPV010000211.1 GCA_902803345.1 uncultured Eubacteriales bacterium
CAGGTCTTCGGCATCGAGGTCTCGCCGATCGGTATCTGGATGCCCCGCTCCAAAGAAGCGATGCAGGCTGCGGAATGCACAACGCCTTCCGGATTCGTGCTGGAACCGGAGGATGATATCGAGTACACCGAGATCGAACGGGAACGGTTCTGAGCTTTTGAAAACAGGGATTTTGGGGCAGACAAGGCTAATTCCTTTCTGCCCCATATCTTGACATTGACAATAAGATATATTATAATAAGGCATATTACTATAAGATATCTGATAAAGGAGCGAAGACGGACATGTACGAATCAGAAATCATCCATGAGAGCTTCCGGCTTGGCGCGGCCTACAAACGGCAGCGGCATCTGGAATCGGAGGAGAAGTACAGGGACGCAAAGGAAAAACCGCCGCACGGACACGGACGGATCCTGAAGAATCTCGTCCTGCACGGATCGATGACGCAGAGTGAACTTGCGGAAATCCTGCAGATCCGGCCGCAGTCTCTGACGGTTGCGATGCAGAAGCTGGAGGAGCAGGGCTATGTACTTCGGGAGCGTGACCCGAAAAACCGGCGGCAGGTTCTGGTGTCGGTGACAGAGGAAGGGAAGAAGCACAGCGGGCAGCTGGATACGGAGCGGGAGAGTACCGCGAAGAAGCTGCTTCAGGTGCTGTCAGAGGAAGAAAAGAAGCAGATGTACGAGCTTCTCTTAAGGATCAACAAGGAGGACCGCGATGCGTAAAATGCTTTCCTATATGCAGGCGAAGCACTGGCGGCTGTTTGCCATCAGCATCGCCCTGATGTTTCTGCAGGTTTTCCTTGACCTGAAGCTTCCGGACTATATGTCCGGGATTACGGAGAAGGTACAGACAGGTACGGCGACGACGGCGGCGCTTCTTCGGGACGGCGGCTTCATGCTTCTGTGTGCGCTCGGAACCACCATGACGGCGATCGCCGGCAACTTCTGCAGCTCGAAAATGTCGGCGAGCTTCTCTCAAAGTCTGCGCTCAAAAATTTTCCACAAGGTCCAGACCTTCAACAAGGAAGAAATCGACCGCTTTTCAACGGCTTCTCTGATCACACGCTCGACAAACGACGTGGTGCAGATCCAGAACTTTGTTTCGCGTGGACTCAGGATGATTGTCCGCGCGCCGCTTCTTGTGGGGCTGGCTCTATACAAAATGTCCATGCGTTACTGGCAGTGGACTGCGGCGACGGCCGTGACGGTTGTAATGGTGGCCGCCGTGATCATCATCCTGATCAAATTCGCACATCCGAGATTCCGCAGAATGCAGCGCCTGACCGATGAAGTGAACCGTTCGATGCGTGAGAACATGACCGGTATGCGCGTCATCCGGGCCTACAACGCCGAGCAGTACCAGATGGACAATTTCGAAACTGCGAATACAAACCTGATGGAGAATGAACAGAAGGCCCGTAACATCCTTCGCCTGATGCCTTCAACGAACCAGTTCGCGACAAACGCGCTGACGGTCGTGATCTATTGCATCGGCGCCTACCTGATTGCGACATCCGGTTCCTATGCGCTGGGACTTGCGGTATTCACGGACATGGTGGTCTTCTCGACTTATGCTTCCAAAATGCTGATGGGTATTTCGAGCCTCGAGATGGTCTTCAACATGCTGCCCCGTGCGGCGACAAGCGCGGAGCGTATCAACGAGATCCTCGAAACCGATCCCGCGATCGTTTCCGGAAAGGAAACGGAAGGGAAAAGATCTGCGGATGGCGGAGAAAACCAGGGCGTCGTCGAGTTCCGCCACGTTTCTTTCCGTTATCCGGAAGCTTCCGAAAACGCACTTTCGGACATCAGCTTTACAGCGCATTCCGGTGAAACCATCGGGATTATCGGTTCGACCGCGAGCGGCAAGACTTCTCTCGTGTCGCTGATCCCGAGGCTGTACGAGGCGACAGAGGGCGAGGTGCTGGTCGACGGCGTGAACGTCAAAGACTACGACTGCGAAGCGCTCCGTTCCCGCCTTTCCTATGTGACGCAGACTGCGGTGCTTTTTACCGGAACAGTCCGTTCGAATGTCAGCTACGGAAGGAAAACGATCGGAAAGACAGAAGAGACGGTTTCGGATGCAGCCGCGAATGAAGCAAAACTCTGGAATGCGGTGGACATCTCCCAGGCACGCGAATTCGTCGAGAAAATGGAAGGGAAGCTCGAAGCGCCCGTCATGCGCGG
>CADCPV010000212.1 GCA_902803345.1 uncultured Eubacteriales bacterium
AAAAACGCCGCGCTTCTTCGCACAGAAGCGGATTTTTTCCGTGACCGCCTGGTGCGGCAAAAGAAAATACCGCCGCCGGAATGCATTGGCGGAACCCTTTTCGACATATTTTGCCGTAAAATCCTCGCTTTCGCAGATCGTAAGCCCGTCTTCGAAATAGACGGAGGCGCTGATGTAGAGCTGCGGAAAGCGTGAGGTGTTTCGGATCGTAAAACTGAATGTCACGACTTCCCCCGGCTCTGCGAGCACGAGGTCGGTCGAAAAGCTCAGTTGAAGGCGCTTCAAAACGTACCGGACACTGAAGTATTCCAGTACGGCTGCAGTGATGATAACAGATAGAATGATGACCCAGATCATAGTGCTTCCAACGGAACCGCAACAGACTCGAGCATGGTGTCGATGAAAGATTTACTGTCGCTGTGGCTGCGGCGGATGATATTGATCCGGTGCGGAAGCACGACTTCCGCCTCAGCTTTCACATCCTCGGGGATGACATAGTCGCGTCCCGAGATCGCGGCGCGGATCTGTGCCGTGCGGTAGAGTGCGATCGTGCCGCGGGTCGAAATGCCGGCGGTAAGAAGCGTTGAATTGCGGGTATATTCTGCAAGATCCATGATATAGGCAGAGATTTCCGGAGAGACCGTGACCCCGCGGTATTCCTTCTGAAGCCGCAGGATTTCTTCGCGGTCCGTAACCGGAGAGAGCGCCGCGACAAGATCCCTTGTGTCTTCCCTGCCCATGATCTGAATCTCTTCTTCCCGGCTCATGTAGCCCATTGAAAGGCGCATCAGGAAACGGTCCAGCTGCGCTTCCGGCAGCGGGAAAGTGCCGTAGGATTCGATCGGATTCTGGGTTGCCATGACAAGGTAAGGCTCCGGCATGCGGTGTGTCACGCCGTCAATCGAGATCTGGTGCTCCTCCATGACTTCCAGAAGGGCCGACTGCGATCTCGGGGTGGCGCGGTTGATTTCATCCGCCAGCACAACGCCTGCAAAAAGCGGTCCCGGACGGAACTCGAACTCTGCGGTCTTCTGGTTGTAGAAATAGATCCCCGTGAGATCCGATGGCAGAAGGTCCGGCGTGAACTGGATCCTCCGAAAATCCATGCCGATCGAAGCCGCAAAGGCCCGGAGCAGCATCGTTTTGCCGGTACCGGGCAGATCCTCCAAAAGCACATGGCCGCCCGCTAAAAGTGCGATTGCAAGCTGCCGGATCACCTCGTCTTTTCCGAGGATAATCCGGGCGCAGTTCTCGCGGATTCTCGTCATAAAATCAGGAAATTGCTGAAGATTCAATTTCAGGACACCTCCGATCAACAGTCTCAGGAAAGTATAGCACAGAAATCTTCCGCTGAAAAGAGGCCGGATACAGTTTTGATTGACGTAAGGGCGCCGCTGTTGTAAAATGACAGAAAGAAAACCGGAGGACAGTCATGCAGATTCAATGTGCGTACTGTAAAAACTGGATCGAGGACACTGTTGACAAGTGCCCTTACTGCGGTGCGGCGAATGAAAACCTGAAACGCTACGCAGATACAACGCCGAAAACCATTGCGGAGCTTCAGCAGTGGTATACGGACCGGAACCTTCCGCCCGAGGAAACGACGCGGTTTTTCATCGGCAGGAATTTCAAGGCGCCGAAAGCCTTCGGAATCTATCAGGAAGGCAAAAACTTCATCGTTTACAAAAACAAGGCTGACGGCTCGCGCGCGGTGCGCTACAAAGGCCCGGATGAGGCTTATGCGGTCAATGAGCTGTATCTGAAACTGAAGGAGGAGATCCTTCACCAGAAAGCCCGGAATATGGCCGCAAGAAACAGCTCCGGCTCCGTGCAGCGGGGACCCGGGGACATTTACAGAGGCGGGTCGGACCGGCAGTACGAATATCAGAAACCGCTCACAGAGGAAGAACGCGCCGAGCGGGCCAGAATACGGGCAGAGTACGCGGCGAAGGAAGCCGAGGAACGCAGGGAACGGGAGGAAAGGTTCCGGAAAAAGAAGCTTAAGAAGCGCATTATTCTGCTTTCCATCATCGGAACTCTGCTCCTTCTTTTTGGCGCCTGTACAGCCAGTATGGCTACCAAAATGGTCCGCGGAGACTGGTACGCCGCATCGGCGGACCCGGTCTTCTGGCGGTATATGAAAGATGAGGAAAACGGGAAGGAAATCTGGGAGTGGTGGAAGTACACAAAAGGTGAGTGGGTTTCCTTCGGTGAAACGGACCAGAAAGACCTTCTGCCCTGGGACATCACGAATGAGCACCACTACCGCACGAAAAAAGCGGTCGAGCGGGCTTTTGGCATCAGCATTCCGCCTGTCCGGGAGTCCAAAGCCTATCTGACACTGCATCCGCCTAAGCCAAAGAGCGCTTACTATTATGCTTCGGGCCGCCTCTGGTATTATGCGACGGACAAATACGGTGCGGACTACGGCGTTGACCGGAACGGCTGGTACTATTTTGACACGGACGAT
>CADCPV010000213.1 GCA_902803345.1 uncultured Eubacteriales bacterium
TATTTTTTATCGGAATGATCGTTTCATTCGCGCTGAGCGCGGTGCTGTGTCCGCTGTTCATTCCGGTGCTCCGGAAGCTGAAATTCGGTCAGCAGGTCCGGGAAGAGGGAAACCCCGAGCACCTGAAAAAGCAGGGAACGCCGACAATGGGCGGAATTGCCTTCCTGATCGCGGTGATCGTGACTGGCGGCGGCTTTTCCTTCCTGTATCCCGAGATGCTTCCGACACTGATTCTCACGATCGGTTTCGGCGTAATCGGCTTTATTGACGACTATATCAAGGTCGTGCGGAAGCATTCCGAGGGCTTCAAGCCCTGGCAGAAACTGCTGTGCCAGATTCTTCTGACCGGCGGTTTTGCCGTGTACTGCTATCTGAATCCCGTGATCGGAAGTTCGGTAATTATTCCCTTCACCGGCGGGAAAGAGTGGAACATGGGCTGGCTTTACATCCCATTTGTCTTTGTCTGTGTGCTCGGAACCGACAACGGGACGAATTTCACGGACGGCCTCGACGGGCTCTGTTCGACCGTGACGATTGTCGTCGCAATGTTTTTCTTCCTTGCGGCGATTCATTTTGAACACGCGGGCATGAGCATGCTTTCCGGCATCTTCATGGGTGCACTGATGGGCTTCCTTCTCGTGAATGCCTACCCCGCGAAAATGTTCATGGGAGACACCGGGTCGCTTGCCATCGGCGGTTTTGTCGCAGGCACCGCACTGCAGCTTCGGATGGGCTGGTTCATCATCCTGGTCGGCCTCATCTATGTAGTGGAAGTATTGTCAGTGATCCTGCAGGTCGGCTATTTCAAACTGACGCACGGAAAGCGGATCTTCAAAATGGCGCCGATTCACCACCATTTTGAACTGTCCGGCTTCTCGGAGACCCAGATCGTCGCGCTTTTCGCGATAGTGACCGTGATCCTCGGCTTTGTTTCGTGGGTTGCGATGTAAGATCAATGCTGAAACAGTAAGGAATTGAATTTGAAATGAATAAACCGGTTCTCGTGGCCGGTCTCGGGCTTTCCGGGATGCAGGCTGCAGGTCTTTTGCTGAAAACAGGAAATGAAGTGATTCTCTACGACGGATCCGACAAAAAGGATCCGGCTGCGGTCCGGGAACAGCTCCGGGCTTTTTCGGATGGGGCGGATACCCTGAATATCCCGGTGATTTTGGGGGATCTCCCGGATGAGATTGTGGATTCGGTCGATACCTGCGTGATCAGTCCCGGTATCTCTTTAGAGGTGCCTTTTGCCGTGAAGCTTCAGGATGCGGGCGTCCGGATCATCTCCGAGATCGAGCTTGCCTGGCGTTATGAAAAGGGTACGGTGATCGGCATCACCGGGACCAACGGCAAAACGACGACGACCACGCTCGTCGGCGATATTATGCGCGAATACCTCGGAGCAGACCGGGCATTTACGACCGGAAACATCGGCCTCCCCTATGCGGAGGAAGTGCTCCGTACGAGCGCTGATTCCGTGACGACGATTGAGCTTTCTTCTTTCCAGCTTGAGTCGATCGAGACCTTCCGGCCGCATGTTTCGGCGATTCTCAATATCACGCCGGACCATCTGAACCGTCACCATACGATGGAATGCTACACCGAAGTCAAGGAACGCATTATCGAAAATGCGGGTCCGGAGGATGTGATTGTCCTGAATTATGAGGATGCAAGGCTCCGCGCATTCGGGGAGAGCGGACTCACGCCGAAGGTCCGGTGGTTCTCCGGCCTTTCGGCGCTTTCAGACGGCTACTTCCTTCAGGACGATACCATGTACCGCGCTGAAAACGGTAAAAAAGAAGTGCTGCTTCGGACGAATGATGTGAATCTTGTCGGCCGCTGCAACTATGAAAATATCCTGGCTGCGATTGCGGTTACGGAAGCAATGGGCGTTCCGGAGGAGCTGATTCTCCGGGTCGTCCGGAATTTCAAAGCGGTTCCGCACCGGATCGAGTTTACGCGGGAATTTGAGGGGGTCCGTTATTACAACGACTCCAAGGGAACGAATCCCGACGCGGCGATCCAGGGCATCCGTGCGATGACCGGAAAAACCGTTTTAATCGGCGGCGGCTATGACAAAGGCTCCGAATACGACGAGTGGATCGAGGAATTCGGGGA
>CADCPV010000214.1 GCA_902803345.1 uncultured Eubacteriales bacterium
GACCTGGAACCGTCACCGAGGAGGCAGCCCCATCTCGCAGGCGAGTTCCGAGATTACAGCAGCTCGGCAATCTCGTAAATCATCCGCTCAGTCTCTTCCCAGCCGAGGCAGGGATCGGTGATGGACTTGCCGTAGCAGCCGCCGCCGACAGGCTGTGA
Organism: uncultured Eubacteriales bacterium; assembly: GCA_902803345.1. The sequence goes on from CADCPV010000214.1 coordinate 159, forward strand.
GCCGGACTCAATGTAGCTTTCCACCATAAAGCCTTTGACAAGCTTCCGGATTCTCTGGTCATAGCTGCGGCTCTGCAGGACTTCCCGGATGATTCGGGGCTGCATGAAGGGATCCTTGCCCGAATTTGAGTGATTCGTATCGATGATGCAGGCCGGGTGCGGAAGCTCAACCTTTTCGTAAAAATCACACAGAAGTTCCAGATCCTCATAGTGGTAATTGGGCTGGTGCTGGCCGTGCTTGTTGGTATAGCCGCGGAGAATCGCATGCGTATAGGGATTTCCGAAGGAATGCGCCTCCCAGCCGCGGTAAATGAAGGTGTGCCCGTGATGGGCGGCAACAATCGCATTCATCATCACCGAATAGTCGCCGCTTGTCGGGTTCTTCATGCCGACCGGCACCTCGATGCCGGAGGCCGTGAGCCGATGCTGCTGATCCTCGACGGAACGCGCGCCGACCGCGACATAAGCCAGGATATCGTCGAGATACTTGTGATTCTCCGGGTACAGCATTTCATCCGCACAGCCGAAACCTGTTTCCGCAACCGCCCGCATGTGAAGCTCGCGCGTCGCGATGATGCCCTTAAAAAGGTCCGGCTTTTCCGAAGGATCCGGCTGATGCAGAAGGCCCTTGTAGCCTTCGCCGGTCGTCCGCGGCTTGTTGGTATAGATCCGCGGAACGATCATAATCTTTTCCGCAACCCGCTCCTGTACCGGGCAGAGCCGCGAAATGTAATCCAGCACACTGTCCTCGTTGTCCGCGGAGCAGGGGCCGATGACGAGGAGCAGGCGATCCGAGCGCCCGTCCAGAATACGCTTGATCTCCAGCACCCGTTTCTCCATTGTCTCGCTGACCTTGTGCGTCACCGGGAACATCTCTTTGACCTCCATCGGGATTGCCAGTTTGCGGTAAAAATCCATATTCATGATTCTGTCTCCTCTTTCTCTGTCACAAAACGCTGTCTCATCTCTTGTCAAACCAGCCGCGGCGCTCCGTTGAAAGCCGCATCTTTTCCCGCATGCCTTCTTTGTCTTCCGCTGCGAGCATATCCCGGAATTCCGTAAATTCTCTTAGAAAACCGTCCATTTCGGCAAGGAGTTTCTCCTTGTTCATCAGGAACAGTTCCGACCACATGCTGTCGTTGATCCGGGCGATCCTCGTGAGATCCCGGAAGGAGTCGCCGGTGTAGTCCACAAGATGCTGGTTGTCCTTGCAGGTCATGAGGCTCACGGCAATGCAGTGCGTCAGCTGCGACACAAAAGCGATCATCTCGTCATGTTCTTCGGGTGAAAGCACCGAAATCCGCCGGAATCCCAGAATCCGCCCGAGGTCCTTGCACCATTCAATCGCCTCCGGCGTATTCTTTTCAGTCGGTGTCACAATGTAGTTCGCACCGTGAAACATCCGGTCGTCGCTGTTTTCGACGCCGTAGACTTCGCGTCCTGCCATTGGGTGGGCGGCGATGAATTCAACATCGGGCCGAAGGATGGCCTGAATGTCGTAAACCACACTGCTCTTCACGCCGGTCACGTCGGTAATCATGGTCCCCGGACGGAACAGCTGCTGGTGCTCGGCAATCCATTCCTTGAAAACGTTCGGATAGAGGCCGAAAATCACCGCATCCGCCTCCGATACCAGGTAGGAACTGACAGAAATGTCCCCCTCTTCGATAATGCCTTCCCGGAGCGCGTATTCGATGGACTTTTCTCTGGTATCCACGGCCGCGACATGATAACCGAGCCGCGAAAGCGCCCGGGCGTAGCTTCCGCCCATAAGTCCGAGTCCGACAATCAGAATGTTTCCCTTACTGATCCACTGCATACTGTTCCACCTCAATTCCAAGTTTCTTCAATGTATCGAAATACTCCGGCCAGCTTTTCCGGACTGCCTCTGCGCCTTCAATTTCACCGCCGCAGAGCGTACACAGAGACGAAAGCGCCATGACAATCCGGTGATCATTGTGCCCGTAAAGACGCTGTGAAGGTGCCCGGAGTTCCCCTGGACAGACTGTAAAGCTGTCCGCATCGTTTTCACAGCGGATGCCGAATTTCAGAAGCTCTTCCTGCATTGCCTGACAGCGGTCGCTCTCCTTCAGCCGAAGACGTCCGGTTCCGGTGAACCTGCCGCCGTGCATCGCCGCAGCAGCCGCAAAAAGCACCGGTCCGAGATCCGGGCAGTCGGATATGTCGATTTCCGCGAACCCTTTCTGAATGGCTTTAAAATGCTCCGCATAAATCCGGTCGCCCTGCAGCGAAAGCGGGTCCAGCCCTTCAATCCGAATTGTTCCGCCGAGCACATTCAGGACTTCGAGAAAAGCGGCGTTGCTGTAATCGCCTTCCACCGCATACTCCTGTGCCCTGCTCTTCTGCCCGCCCGGAATCTCAATTGTCAATTCGTTACTCCACCCGGTTTCAACACGGAAAAGCCTGAGCGCCTGCATTGTCATATCGATATAGGGCCGGCTTTCAACAGGAGGCAGCAGTTCGATTCGGCTGTCCCCCAAAAGATTCGGCAGTGCAAACAGCATCCCGCTCACGAACTGACTGGAAATCCAGCCCGGAATCTGATAGCTGCCGGCCCGAAGATTCCCCTTTACAAGAAGGCTGTTCCCGCCCCGTTCGAAGAGAAATCCTTCTTTTCGGGCAAGGTCTTCATACACGGAAAGCGGGCGTTCAAACAGGCGCTTCGCTCCGGTAAAGCGTACTCCTCTTCCGAGTGTCAGTGCGATCGGAATCAGGAAACGCAGCGTTGACCCGGATTCCCGGACAGGAAGCAGAACCGGTTCGTCCGGTATGCCTGTGCTTTCACGGTCGGATCCAGGAACTCCGGGGCCGCTCAGGACTGCTTCCCCGTCCTTCAGAAGAACCGTTTTTCCAAGCGCCCGAAGGCAGTCAGCAGTCGCAAGGATGTCTTCGGAATCCGCAAGGTTCCGGATCCGGCTCTCCCCTTCCGAGAGCCCTGCCGCAAGAAGCAGGCGGTGCGCCATGCTTTTTGAGGGCGGCGCCGATACGGTGCCCGAAGCCTTCCCTGCATGAATCCGGGCTATCATGATTTCCCTCCGCGGTTCAGGTACGAGAGAAGAAAATCCATTGCTTCCAGATAGCCGCTGATCCCGTGTCCGGTGATTGTTTTCACGCAGACGGCACGGATATAGGAAATCTGACGGAAAGCTTCGCGTTCCTCCACTTTCGAGATATGCACTTCAACCGCCGGAATCCCGACTGCTTTCAGTGCATCAAGAAGCGCAATACTCGTATGCGTATAGGCCCCCGGATTGATGACGATTCCGTCGATCCGTCCGTAAGCGCGCTGGATTTCGTCGACAAGATCCCCCTCGTGATTGGACTGATAAAGCTCCAGATCAATCCCCAGCTCTTCCGCATGGAAAAGGGCTCTCTGACAGAGTGCTTCGTAGTTCTCCGTGCCGTAGATTCCCGGTTCCCGGATCCCCAGCATGTTGAGATTCGGGCCGTTGATGATGAGTAATTTCATAATTTCCCTCTTGATCAGCTCTCCAGCCGGTTTTTCAGCAGGATCCCTGCCGTATCCTCCGGCGTTCCCTTGACAAGCACCACGGAATCCGCGCTCCACAGATACAGCGGAAGCCGTGCACGGTAAAGCGCCGCAACCTTCTCTCTGGTATCCGCAAGCGGCCGGTCAGGCGACGGTTCAATCTCGGAAATATCCCGCTGCAGAAAGAAAATCCGTCCGTTTTTCTTCAGTTCCCGCAGGTTTTTTTCCCGAAGCACTGCGCCGCCGCCGGTCGATATGATAATGCCGTTTTCCCGGGAAGCGCTGCGGATGGCTTCGGTTTCCATCGCGCGGAAGCCTTCCTCGCCGAATTTTTCGAAAATCTCCGGGATGCTCATGCCGGCATCCGCCGCGATCAGCGCATCCGTATCGACAAGCTTCCGCCCGGTGATCCGCCGAAGTGCCTTTCCGACAGCCGATTTTCCGGCGCCGGACATCCCGGTGATGACGATGTTTTCCTTGTCATAGCGGAGCTTTTTGAAGATCCGCTCCGTCATTCCTTCCCGCACCGGACGACCGGTGAAAAGGGCTGAAGCGTACACGGCCTGCGCAACCAGCATATAGAGACCGCCCTCCGAGCGGATCTTCCGGTCTTCCGCCTGCTGGACAAAAATCGTCCGGAGCGGATTGTAGACCGCGTCCAGCGCCCCCAACAGATTCGGGAAGGCCGAAAAGTCAAGCGGACAGGCGTCCGTTTCCGGGAACATTCCGACCGGCGTCGTATTGACGATGATTTCGGCGTCCGTATGGTCCGAATATGCCTCCTCATAGGTGATGATACCCGGATCTTCCTCACTTTTTCTGCGGCTCACGCGATAGATTGCACGCGCTTCATGCGACTCCATCAGGGCCTTTGCGGTTTTGGATGTCCCGCCGGTCCCGAGGATCAGCACTTTTTTCCCGCAGGGGTCGATCCCGAGCCTCTGAAGAAGCGCGTCCATGCCCGAGAAATCCGTATTGTCGCCGAAAAGCTTCCCGTCCCGGTTCACAATCGTGTTGACAGCGCCGATTGCACGCGCCTTCGGGGAAATCTCCGAAAGGTACGGGATCACCGCTTCCTTGTACGGGATTGTCACGTTGATGGCGCGAAAATCCGCAGCCTTCATGAAAGCGCAGAGATCCCCTCTTTCGATCTCCCGGAGCTGATAATCATAATCGCCGATCAGCTGATGTATTTCCCGGCTGAAGCTGTGCGGCAGGTGTTCGCCGATGCATCCGTATTCCATGTTGTCTCCAAAAGTTCCGTGTGTTTACTCTGCAAGCCAGTCCGTACCGCAGCGAAGCGCAAGAAGGTCTGCGACGGCAAGTGCCGCCGCACAGTCCGCGGCAATCCGCGCCCGGTGAATGATCGCCGGGTCGTGCCGGCCGGAAACAGTAATTTCCGTCTCCTCCATCGTGCGGAAGTTGACAGTTCGCTGCGGCAGGCTGATCGAGGGTGTCGGCTTTACAGCGATCCGGAAAAGAACCGGCATTCCGTTTGTCATGCCGCCGTTCACGCCGCCGTTGTGATTGGTCAGCGTCCGGATGGCCTTCTCATGCGGAATTTGACCGTTTTCCGGCCCTTCGCTGCCTTCAGCGGGAAAATCTGCACAGGGCACCGAAGAAGCCGTAAAAGCGTCGTTATACACGCTTCCGCGCTCCCCGACCATAGAGAAGGCTTCACCGAATTCGACGCCCTTCACCGCCGGTATTGCAAAAAGGATGTGCGATAGCTCTGATTCGACCGAATCGAACCAGGGCTCGCCGACGCCGGCCGGTATCCCCGTGACTGCGCACTCGAGGATTCCGCCGACGCTGTCCTGATCTTCTTTTGCCTGCAGGATCCGCTGCTGCATTATCTCAGCGACCGCATCCTGAATCACCGGGAACGTTTTTGTCTTCAGCGCCTCGATCTCCTGATTCAGCGTCTGTTCATCCGAAGAAAATGCCCGGTCTTCGATAAAACGCGCTTCGCCTTCTTTCCCGCCGCCGAGCATCCGGATATGCGATCCGATCCGGATCCCTTTCTTTTGAAGCGCCGGGAGCAGGATTCCGCCGGCTGCGACAAGCGCAGCCGTGAGGCGTCCGCTCTGATGTCCGCCGCCCCGGGGATCCGCGAAGCCGTGGTATTTGCAGAAGGCCGTATAGTCCGCGTGTCCGGGTCGTGCAAGATCCTTCAGCGCGCTGTAGTCGCCGCTTTTCGTATTGCTGTTCGGAATCAGGATGCAAAGAGGCGTCCCCGTCGTATATCCCTGATAAACACCGCTCACGATCCGGAATTCATCCTGCTCAACGCGGGCTGTCGAGATCGCGCCGGAGGGCCTCCGAAGACGAAGCGTTTCGCGGATGCTGTCCTCCGATACCGGGATTCCGGGCGTGAGTCCCGAAAGCACGCAGCCGATTTCCGGCCCGTGCGATTCGCCGAATATGGTAAGGCTGATACTGTTTCCAAAAGTGTTTTTCATGGTGTTTCCTTTATTCTCTAATTCCGGCAAAAAGCCTTTCGCGGATCTCCTCCTCGGAAAGTTTCTGAAGCCTGAAACGCCCGATTTCTTCACAGAGCACACAGGTTATGCCGCCTGAAACTGCCTTCTTGTCATGCATGACGGCGGACAGGACCTGCTCCCGGTCAGCCTGAACCGATACCGGAAGGCTGAGCTTCTGAAGCACCGGAAGAAGCCGCTCCCGCACCGGATCCGAACACATCGGAATCATCCCTAATGCGACACATTCTCCGTGCAGAAGCCCCGTCACGCTCTCAATGCCGTGTCCGATCGTATGGCCGAAATTCAGGGCTTTCCGAAGTCCCTGCTCCCGCTCGTCCTGCTCCACAACCATCTTTTTGATCTCAAGCGATCTTGTGATGATTTCAGGAAGCTTCGCATAGGGGTCTCCCCGTTCAAACAGTGAGAACAGTTCTTCGTCGAAGCAGGCCGCCATCTTCAGTGCTTCCGCGAGGCCGTTTGCGGTCTGATCCTTCGAAAGTGTCCTGAGAAGCTCCGGGTCGACCAGCACTTTTTTCGGCTGGTAGAATGCGCCGACAATGTTCTTGATTCCACCGAAATTCACGGCTGTCTTGCCGCCGATCGAACTGTCGATCTGAGAAAGCACTGTCGTCGGAATGTTGTAAAAATCAATCCCGCGCATGTAGGAAGCCGCTGCAAAGCCCGAAAGGTCTCCGACCACACCGCCGCCGATCCCGACGACCGCATCGGTCCGAAGGAAACCCCGATCGAGCATCGTCTGAAGAAGTTTCTCCCAGATGCGGATGCTCTTCGATCCTTCACCCTGCGGGACTGTCACGATCGCAGGCTCCAGACATTTTTCAGCCAATGTTTCCGCGTATTCTTTGGGAACGCCTTCGTCCGTCACAATCAGCACTTTCCGCTGCAGACAGAGAAGCGTTTCCGCGCGCTGAAGACAGCCCGGATCGATCACAATGTCATAGCTGTTTTCCGGAAGGTTCATTGAAAGAATCATCTGGCACCTCGTTAAAGATCCTGCGGTTCGGGGAAGCTTCCGATCACCTTCAGCATGTCGCAGACACCGGAAAGCCTGCGCATCATCGCCTGTCCGTCGGGCGAGAAAATATCCCCCGCTGCCTCCAGATAGAAGTAGTACTGCCAGGCGAGGCTCCCTAAGGGACGAGAACGAAGCGCGCTCATGTTGAAGCCGTAAGCGCCGATGACGTCGATTGCTCTTGCCAGGGATCCGGCTTCGTTTTTGACCGTGAACATCAGCATAAAGCGCATGTCGTTCCGGCTCTGTTCCTCGCGGTTCTGTACGCGGGAGAAAACTGCGAAACGCGTCGCATTCTGGTAGCTGGTCTGGATGTCGTGGTCGAGAACCGACAGGCCGTAAAGCTCTGCCGTCTCCAGGCTCGCGATCGCTGCCGTGTGAATATCGGTGCCCTTCGCGACCGATTCCGCTGCCACCGCGGTGTTGCTCATCTCGACTGCCTGAAATCCGTGTGACGAAATATAATCCCGGCACTGCGAAAGCGCCTGGGGGTGGCTGACGACGCGGGTGATGTCCGAGAGATGTGCCCCCGGAAGTGCCAGAAGGTTCTGCCGGATCCGGAGCGTATAAACCGCATTGATGTACAGGCTGCCCTCAAACATCAGGTCCGTCACCTGGCCGACTTCGCCGACATAGCTGTTTTCAATCGGCAGCACGGCCTGTTCGCAGTCACCCGATTCGACCGCCCGGTACGCCTCCGGGAACCCGGGGAAACTCACGAGCTCCCCTTCCGGGAAGATCCGTTCCGCCGCGATATTGGCAAAGGCTCCGACAATCCCGCTGTAGGCAATCCTTGCACCCGAAATCAGTTCCCGCTGATAGCGCTTCGAAGCGTTCATCGTATGCTGCAGGAACTGAATATAGTGTGCACGGATCCCGGGATCCTGGATCAGCGCGGCATTTTTTGAAATGACGGCCCGCTCCCGCTCCGGCACATAGATCGGCAGGCCGCGTTCCTTTTTGTAAAAGGCAATGGTCTTCGCCGCCTCCATGCGTTTTTCGAAAAGCGCCGCCATCTCACGGTCCGCTTCGTCGATCTCAAGTCTTGCCCGTTCCATCTCGTCCATAGTTTTTCTCCCTGTCTGAAAAGAGCGGCTGCTGTCCATCCCCTGAACATCAGCCGCCCTGTATTATCTTCTGTCGGTCCTATTCATCCGGATGCATTTACTCTTCACTTCAAGCCAATAAAGCCCGCATAATAACGAGCCTCAAAGTAATAGTAAAAGCTGTCCTTCAGCACTTGATTCATCCGAAATAAACTCCCGTCCTCTTTTGAAGATC
>CADCPV010000215.1 GCA_902803345.1 uncultured Eubacteriales bacterium
CTGATGAGCGGTGAAACCCTGAAAGCAAAAGTCGTGACAATTCCGGCCGGCGGATTCCGGTGGCTGTTGCATCAGTATTGAGAAAGAGAGGAAAGGGATGAACAGAAAACTGATTTTTCTGGATATCGACGGAACCCTGACGCCGGCGGGTTCGAATGTGATTCCGGACAGCGCGCTTCAGGCGATCCGGAAAGCGCAGGCGAACGGACATCTCGTGTTTTTATGCACCGGCAGGAACCGGGGCATGCTGGCACCGGTCCTGGCTTACGGCTTTGAAGGCGCGGTCGCGACCGGCGGCGGTTTTGTCTTTGCCGGAGACGAGATTCTTTTCGACTGCCCGATGACGGATGAACAGCGGGAACTTGGCATGCGGCTTCTTCGGGAGCAGGGCGTTTTCAGGACGATCGAGTCCCGTGACACAACCTGGGGCGACGAGGACCTCGGGGATTTCCTGTTGCAGGCGGGTGAAGGAAACAGCGAGCTTGTGCGCTGGCGGAAGGCGCTGGCGGAACAGCTGAATATCCTGCCGATGGCGGAATATGACGGACAGCCCATTTACAAGATCGTCTTTATGTGCTACCGGATGGAACAGCTCCAGCCCGCAAAAGACGCACTGGAAAAGGATTTCAACTTTGTTGTGCAGGAACTCAGCGAGCACAGCTGCCTGAACGGGGAACTCGTAAACCGGAAATTCGACAAGGGCAAAGGCATCCGGATCATGGCAGAGCATTTCGGCGCGGATATTTCCGATACCATCGGCTTCGGGGACAGTATGAATGACCTGGAGATGATCGAAACGGTCGGAACCAGCGTCTGCATGGAGAACGGCAGCGAGGCACTGAAGAAGATCAGTGACATAGTCTGCCCCGCTGTCGATCAGGACGGCCTGTATCAGGCATTTCTGCAGCTCGGGCTGATCTGAGAATATTCATTCATTTTATACAAAAATTTGCTTGTGTAATGCGTTTTTACAGTGTATACTGGTGGCAGAGAAGGTGAAATCCGGGTGAAATGTCCGGATTCGTGCGTATGACGCCGTGAGATTTCACGGCGTGCATAAAAGAAAAGGAGGAGTTCCTGTATGGCTCTCGACTACAGAAAATGCGCGGAGGAAATCACGAAGCACATCGGAGGCGGCTCCAATGTCGTCAGTGCCGCGCACTGCGCAACCAGACTGCGGCTCGTAATCGCAGACAACAGCAAAATCAACAAGAAAGCCCTTGAGGAAACTGAGGGCGTCAAGGGCATGTTCGAGTCGAACGGACAGCTGCAGCTGATTATCGGAACAGGAACTGTCAATAAGGTTTATGACGAATTCCTGTCTGTGACCGGTGCTTCCGCAGCCAGCAAGGATGATGTCAAGAAGGCAGCCGCATCCAGAATGCCCTGGTGGAAGAAGATCCTGAAGACTCCGGGCGATGTGTTCGTCCCGATTCTTCCCGCGATCGTGGCATCCGGCCTGATGATGGGCCTTGTGGAAGCCCTTGGTAAAGCGATTCCGTCCTTCCAGGCTTCCGGCTGGTACGGCTTCCTGGATCTGGTGGCCAATACGGCATTTGCACTTCTGCCGGTTCTCGTCGCGGTTTCTGCCGCGAGAGTATTCGGCGGCAATATTTTCCTCGGCGGCGTTATCGGTCTGATGATGGTCCATCCGGCACTGATGAATGCCTGGACTGTCACGCCGACGAACCAGCCTGAAACATGGTTCCTGATCGGAAAAATCATCAAGATCAGCCAGGTCGGCTATCAGGGCCATGTCATACCGGTCATATTGGCGGTATTGTTGATGTCAGTTTTGGAGAAATGGCTGCATAAGGTCGTGCCTGAGATGATAGACCTGTTCGTGACACCGCTTGTAACGGTGCTGGTGACGGCATTCGCCACCTTCCTGATCATCGGACCGGTCTTCTCACAGCTCGAATCCTGGGTGCTGACCGGAGCGGAATGGCTCGTCACCAAGACCGGCGGCATCGGCGCTTTCCTGATGGGTGCGCTGTATCCGTTCACCGTTGTCATGGGCCTGCACCACATGTACAACGTCATAGAGGCAGGCATGCTGTCATCCGGAGGCCTGAACGTCTGGATGCCGATTGCATCGGCCGCGAACTTTGCGCAGTTCGGCGCCTGTCTTGCAGTTGCAATCAAGTGCAAAAACGGAAAACTGAAATCCGTCGCGCTGCCTTCTTCCCTGTCGGCATCCCTGGGCATCACAGAGCCCGCGATCTTCGGTGTCAACTTCCGTTTCATGAAGCCCTTCATAGCCGGCGTCATCGGCGGCGCCTTCGGTGCTTTATTCGGAGCATTGACGAAATTAGGCGCGACGACCTACGGCGTCACCGGCATCCCGGGACTTCTTGCAATCAACAACATTCCGATTTACCTGATCGAGCTTGTAATTTCGGGCGGTATTGCCTTTGTGATTACGCTGTTCATCTGGAAAGAGGAGAAACCGGAAGAAGCGGCGGCAGAACCGGAGGCTTCGGCGATAGAAGCTGCGCCTGAGATTGAGGTTCCGACCGTGTCTGTCATTCGCTGCAAGAACGGTGTGGTGCTGCAGCCTGTAAAAGGAAAAGTCATCGCGAGAGAAGACATTCCGGATGATACCTTTGCGTCCGGTGTTCTCGGAGACGGCGTCGGCATCGAGCCCGAGGCGGAACTCGTGGTCGCTCCGTTTGACGGCGTGATTTCCTCGGTAGCGGAAAGCAGGCATGCAGTCGGAATTGAAGCAAACGGCATGGAGATGCTGATCCATGTCGGTGTGGATACGGTCAACATGAACGGTGACGGTTTCGAGTGCCTCGTTGCGGAAGGCGACGAAGTGAAGGCCGGACAGCCGATCATCCGCTTCAGCCGCGACAAGATCAAGGCAGCGGGCTACAGCGATACCGTAGCAGTACTTCTGACGAACTCCGATGATCTGGAGGACGTCGAGTGCGGCGCACAGTAAGAAACTGAACCGTGCGCTTTAAAAGAGCCGCGGAGACGATTAAAGATGAAAAGGAGGAACTGGCAGTGAAGACATTTGAGTACACCATTACCGATCCGGTCGGCATCCATGCACGTCCGGCAGGCATCCTGGTGAAGGAGATCAAGAAGTACAGCTCCGCTGTAACCGTAACAAAGGGTGAAAAATCCGTCAACGCGCTGAAGCTGATGGCGCTGATGGGCATGGGCATCAAGCAGGGCGACACCGTAACGGTCAGTGTGGACGGCGCGGATGAAGATGCCGCAGCGGCAGCGATCGAAGCGTTCTTCAAAGAGAATCTGTAACAGGATCAGGCGCACGGCTGTCTTTTGGCGGCCGTGCGTTTTCAGTTCATATGATAAGGAGATAATCTATGATTTCCATTCAGGGCAAAGGCGTATCGAACGGCGTAGCCGTCGGCCCTTTATATTTTTACCGGCGTGCAGAGAGC
>CADCPV010000216.1 GCA_902803345.1 uncultured Eubacteriales bacterium
AGGAGGCGACTTTTTTATGGCAAAAAACATTATGAGGATCACTCTGAAGGCGTATGATCATCAGCTCGTGGATCAGAGCGCGGCGAAAATCGTCGACACGGTCAAGAAGACCGGCGCGCTTGTCTCCGGACCGGTTCCGCTTCCCACCAAGAAGGAAGTGGTTACGATTCTGAGAGCGGTGCACAAGTACAAAGATTCCCGCGAACAGTTCGAGCAGAGAACGCACAAGAGACTCATCGACGTGATTGCGCCGAACCAGAAGGTCGTTGATGCTTTATCCAAGCTGGAGATGCCGGCCGGTGTTAGCATTAACATCAGCATGAAATAAGACCTTCAAACAAACTCAAAAATCCTGTAATAGTTGATATACATCAGTGTGTCTTCTGTTCTAGGATGAATGGAGCGGCCGCTCCATTCCGCTGTAGATTCACAGGAGGTAGAAAATGAAGAAAGCGATTTTGGCAACAAAAGTCGGCATGACTCAGGTTTTTGACGAAATCGGCAATCTGATCCCCGTTACCGTTCTTCAGGCCGGTCCGTGCAGCGTGCTGCAGGTCAAGACCGAAGAGAACGACGGTTATCAGGCAGTCGTCGTCGGATTTGCCGACATCAGGCAGAAGCTTGTCAACAAGCCCAAAAAGGGCCAGTTCGACAAGGCAGGCGTCTCTTACAAGAGATACATCAGAGAGTTCCGTCTGGAGAATGCTGCGGATTATTCCGTCAAGGACGAGATCACGGCTGACGTTTTTGCGGAAGGCGATCTCGTAGACGCAACCGCGATTTCAAAGGGCAAGGGCTTCCAGGGCGCGATCAAGCGTTACGGCCAGCACAGAGGCCCCATGGCGCACGGCAGTAAGTTCCACCGTCATCAGGGCTCGAACGGCTCCAGCGCGACCCCGAGCCATGTCCGTAAAGGAAAAGGCATGCCCGGTCATATGGGATCCGTCAAGGTCACCATCCAGAACCTCCAGGTTGTCCGTGTTGACAAGGAAAACAACCTGATTCTGGTCAAGGGCTCCGTACCCGGCGCGAAGAAGTCTCTCATTACCGTTCGTGAAGCGGTGAAGAGCTCGAAGTAACGGGCAGGAAAGGAGGAATGACAGTGGCTACATTATCTGTATATGATATGCAGGGCAACAAGACCGGCAGCATCGAAGTATCCGATTCGATCTTTGCGGCACCGGTAAATGAACACCTGATCAAGATGGCAGTTGTGAACCAGCTGGCAGCCAAGCGCCAGGGCACGCAGAAGGCGAAGACCCGCGGCGAAGTTTCCGGGGGCGGCAGAAAGCCCTGGAGACAGAAGGGTACCGGCCATGCGCGTCAGGGTTCGACGAGATCTCCGCAGTGGACAGGCGGCGGCGTTGTATTCGCACCGGTTCCGAGAGATTACAGCTTCAAGATGAACCGCAAGGAAAAGCAGGCAGCGCTTAAGAGCGCGCTGACCTCAAGAGCAGCCGAAGACCGGATTTTCGTTCTCGAGGACCTGAACCTTTCGGAAGTGAAGACGAAGAAATTCGTGGAAGTGCTGAAGAACCTCAAAGTTGATGAAGCGCTTCTGTGTGTCGAGGAAGACAACAAGAACGCAGTCCTTTCCGCTCGGAACGTGGAAGGCGTCAAGACGGCTTACCCGAACACAATCAATGTCTACGACATTCTGAAGTACGATTCGTTCGTCGTCACCAAGGCAGCGGTAAAAACGATTGAGGAGGTATACGCATAATGGCTAACGTACAGTATTATGATGTGATCCTGAGACCGGTTGTTACCGAAAAGTCCATGGACGGCATGGCTGACAAGAAGTACACCTTCCTTGTTCATCCGGATGCCAACAAGACCATGATCAAGGAAGCGGTGGAAAAGATGTTCCCCGGCACCAAGGTCGCAAAGGTCAATACCATGAACCAGGACGGCAAGAAGAGACGCCGCGGACTGATCGTCGGCAAGTCTCAGAAGACCAAGAAAGCCGTCGTCCAGCTGACAGAGGATTCAAAGGAAATTGAAATCTTCAGCGGACTGTAAGAAGCAGATCAGTTTTAAGTGCTTCTTAATATGAGCCGAAAATTATTTGGCTCGACTATGTGCAGGAAAAGCACGATAATAAACGATAAGGAGATCCAAAACTCATGGGTATCAAGAAGTATAATCCCTATACTCCCTCGAGACGCCAGATGTCCGGTTCCGACTTCAAGGAGATCACCAAGACCACTCCCGAGAAGTCCCTTGTGACCGCGGTCAAGAAGAATGCAGGCCGCAACAATCAGGGCAAGATCACGGTTCGTCATCAGGGCGGCGGCGAGAGAAGAAAATACAGAATCATCGATTTCAAGCGGAATAAAGACGACATCGAAGCAACCGTAAAGAGCATTGAGTACGATCCGAACCGGACCGCAAACATTGCCCTGATCGTATACAAAGACGGTGTGAAGTCCTATATCCTGGCGCCGGAAGGCCTTCAGGTCGGTATGACCGTCATGAGCGGAGAGAACGCGGAAGCGCGCGTCGGCAACTGCCTGCCGCTTCAGCTGATCCCGATCGGCGCTCAGATCCACAACATCGAGCTGTATCCGGGCGCAGGCGCTCAGATGGTTCGTTCAGCAGGCGTTTCGGCGCAGCTGATGGCCAAGGAAGGCAAGTATGCAACCCTTCGTCTTCCCTCAGGCGAAATGAGAATGGTTCCGATCAACTGCCGCGCGACGATGGGTATCGTCGGCAACGGTGATCACAACCTTGTGAATATCGGTAAAGCAGGACGCAAGCGTCACATGGGCATCCGTCCCACTGTCCGCGGTTCCGTCATGAACCCGAACGACCATCCGCACGGCGGCGGTGAAGGACGCGCGCCGATCGGACGTCCGGGCCCGAGCACTCCTTGGGGCAAGCCGGCCCTCGGTCTGAAGACTCGTAAGAAAAACAAGTCTTCCAACAAGCTGATCATCCGTCGCAAGAACGGAAGAGCGCTTAAGTAATCGATAAGGAGGAATTCACATGGCTCGTTCATTAAAGAAAGGACCTTTCGCAGACGAGAGCTTACTCAAGAAAGTTGACGCCCTGAACGCTTCAGGACAGAAGAGCGTGATCAAGACCTGGTCCCGCCGTTCGACCATCTTCCCGAGCTTCGTCGGACACACCTTCGCAGTTCATGACGGCAGAAAGCATATTCCGGTATACGTTACTGAAGATATGGTCGGCCACAAGCTCGGCGAGTTCGTTCAGACCCGTACCTACAGAGGCCACGGCAAGGACGATAAGAAGGGCTGATTCAAAAGTTTATACCCTGCGGGGCGATAATCATTTGCCCCGCAGGACAAAACACCGTGACGCATTCAACTACCGGTGTGCAGTGACACGCTCCTTTCCGGCGGCGAAAGTCACGGCGCGTTGCTGTAATTTGTTTACAGCGCGACACACACGGAACAATGGTAAAGCTGCAAGGTGCCAGGCGTGACACCGTGACAGCGGTCCGGGGTGTGAAATATCTAATATTCTAAGGAGGCAGATAATCATGGCAAAAGGACACAGAAGCCAGATTAAGAGAGAAAGAAACGCAGTAAAAGACACACGGCCGTCCGCCAAGCTGTCCTACGCACGTGTTTCCGCCGAGAAGGCATGCTTCGTTCTCGACGCGATCCGCGGCAAGGGCTACCAGGAAGCGCTGGCGATCGTAACCTACAATCCGAGATATGCTTCGGCGCTGATTAAGAAGCTTCTCGAGTCTGCGGCAGCCAATGCCCAGAACAACAACGGACTGAATCCCGACAACCTCTACGTTGCGGAATGCTACGCGAACCAGGGACCCACACTCAAGAGAATCCATCCG
>CADCPV010000217.1 GCA_902803345.1 uncultured Eubacteriales bacterium
GCGAGCACGTAGTTGTCGGGACTGATGATTTTCTTGATTTCGGATGGCATGGGCTTCTCCTTTCTGAGTCTGTCGAAATTCAGCCTGATTGCTTCACTTCTACAGACACAAAATCCGGGCCGGTGGTTAACGTGCGCAGCCGATGTTTTCGTAAAGTTTCCCGTGGGTAAAGAAATTATAGGAGCGGCAGCCGCCGGCACAGCGATAGCCTTCGCTGCAGGATTGGCATTTCCCGCTCAGAAGGTCCGGCGTGAAGCCCCGGTTGTAGGCGAAGGCATTCTCATCCTCCCAGATTTCCCGGAGCGACTTTTCCCGGATATTCCCTTCATTAAATCGCTCATCGTACATGGACTCACAGCCGCGCACATTGCCGATGGAATCGATGCCGAGCGTCGTGAGCCCGGCGCGGCAGCCGGTAAAGACAAATCGCCCGTTCTGCACGCCCCGAAGCGAGCCCTCGGTTTCGGTGTAATAGCCGATATTGTCGGCAATGCCGAGCGCGAAAGGCGAAGTCCGCCGGTTTGCTTCTACAAAATCGATCGCTTCCCGGAAGGAGAAACGCCAGGGTGTCCCGCCGTTTGCCGCGTTGCCCATCGGCGAACAGGCCTGCAGCTGCCAGGCGAAGATCGGATAGTGCTTCAGGGTCTCGAAAAGCACCGGCAGGGTTTTCACATTTTCAGCATTCAGCGTACTGATTACGGACACCGGAATATCGGCTTTTGTCAGGACTTCGATTGCCCGTACGGCCCGCTCATAACTGCCCTCCTGCCGGTACTTGTCGTGGATTTCCCGGGGGCCGTCCAGAGAAACCGCGATCGATTCGATATCAAGGCTCCGAAGCGTTTCAAGAAGCTCCTCCCGGAACAGAAATCCGTTCGTGATAATTGTGACGCGGATACCCTGCTCCCGAAGCGCGCGGACAATCTCCGCCCAGTCCTTCCGCATGAACACTTCGCCGCCGATCAGGTTCACGCGCTGGCAGGAGAGATCCGCAAGCTGCCGGACAACCGACAGGCATTCTTCAGTCGTAAGCTCGTTTTCCCGTGCTTTTCCACCGGAAGATCCGCAGTATTTGCAGGAGAAACAGCAGGCGAGCGTAATCTCCCAGACGATGCTTTTTAAACGATACTTCATCATACAGGCCGGTTATTCCAGTATTCCGGACCGGCATATACCGGCGCCATCGGGGGATCAACCGGAAGGACATCCTTCGGGCCTTTCGGGGCGCGATCCTGCGGGTTTTCCTCTTCCGTCTGATCTTCTTCGATCAGGGTCCAGCCGCACTCGCAGGTCTTCATGTCCGCTGTGACTTTCCGTCCGCAGTTCGGGCAGAAAGGCCCGGCAAAGGGGTCCCCGGACTCTTCTTCATCACGGACAGCATAATTCTGCGGGTAGGAAAGCAAATTTTCCTCGGAGTCCTCAGGCTTCCGGGCGGCTTGCAGGCCCTGGCCGTTTCGGTTGTTGAAATAATCCGGGCCGGCATAGACAAACATCATCTGTGAGGGATCCGGTTTCGCAGGCGGGATGGCTTCGATGCTTGGTTTCATCTGCGGTCCTGCATAGACCGCCATCATCAGAGAATCATTCGGAAGCTTTGGACCTGCATAGACTGTCATCATCGGAGCACCATTCGGCAGCTGAGGCCCTGCATAGACCCCTTCCATAACCGGGTCAGGCTGTTTCTGATCAGGCTCTTCATCCGGGACCGCAGATTCTTCCGCTTCCTCAACGGGAGGATCATAATCGAGTTCACCGAACATCCCGGGACCGCCGTAGACATCCTCAATCTCCACGTCTTCCGGTCCTGCATAGACCGTCTCCATCACAGCATCATCAGGCCGGATTTCTGCCGGTTTCTCCGTCTGATCTGCCTTATTGAAGCTCTGTCCGTTTCGCTTTGCCATCTCCTCCGGCCCGGCATAGACACACTCCATCCGGAAGTCTCTTCTCCTCTTCTTTCTCTTCAGAAATTCAAACATCAAAGCCTCCTTTTCCTGCGGGCCGCAGCCCGAAAATTCCTTACTCCCAGGGCAGTTTCTTCGACCGGATCGGCGTGAACGGCTTCTCGCCGGCCTCGAGGAACATCTGGGTGATGTAGGTGTCGGTCATCGCACGCGCGAAGGAATAGGGGCACTCGCCTGTTTCCAGATACTTCTTCATGTTCAGAAGCATGTGGCAGATGCCGATGTTCTTGCCGACGCCCTTGGTCTTCAAAAGTTCATTCTGATACAGAATGTCGTCGCCGAGATTGATGGACACAAGATTTCCCTGCGCATCCGTAATATTCGTGAAACGCGCCTTCGTCGGCTGGTTGTCCGCCCCGACATAATTGATGTCTTCGTCCTTGATTTCACCGCGCGTTCCCTGTGCAAGAAAGAAATTCGCGCGGATCGGCGACCAGTAGTTTGCGATCGCAAAATCATAGATGCCGGTCTTGCCGTTGTCGTAATTCAGCAGCATATGATAACGGTCGACCTTCTCCGTATGCCCGTCCGTGCAGGGATTTCCGTACTTGTCCTGCGTAATGGTCAGGTCTTCGAC
>CADCPV010000218.1 GCA_902803345.1 uncultured Eubacteriales bacterium
GACAACACCACAATGGAAACGCTGGTGCTTCATCTTGGGCAGAACCAGGAGGATCTTGCAGAGGCGCAGAAGGCTCTTGAAGAAGCAGAACAGAATGCAAAAGAGCCTTCGGAGGATTCCGAAGAGGGAGAAGAAGAAAACGATCCGATGTCGCAGGTCCGGTGCTATGCCAGAGTGGGTGATTCGCAGATTATCTATGAGATTTCGAACACGAGCTATCAGACCCTGACTGCGGTTTCCCTGAATGAACTTCGGCAGTGGGAAGTGCTCGGAGCACGTTTCCAGGACATCACCGGACTCACCGTGACAGTAGACGGCGAGACCTACAGCCTGACGACGGAAACAACGCCGGCGGAGGATGAAGACAGCGATCCGGTCCGCACCTGGTACTATGACGGAGAGAAGATCGAAAGTACCGACGCGCTTTCAGCAGCCCTGACCGCACTCTCTGCGTCGAATGCCGAAAGCTTTACGGATGCACAACCGGACGGCAAGGAAGAGATTGCCTTCACCGTTTCCCTCGACAATGAGAACTTCCCGACCATCGATGCCGTGCTTTACCGCGCAGACGGCAAGACCTGTCTCGCAGTCAAAAACGGCAAAACACTCTGCTATGTTCCGCGTTCCACGGTTGTGGACCTGATTGAAGCAGTGAATGAAATTGTGCTGAAGTAACAGAATCACTGATAAAAGACAAAGGGACAGGTCCCTCGACCCATGCCGAAAGGCGTGAGACGAGGGACCTGTCCCCGTTTCTTGCATATTTTTAACGATTATTTTCCGAAGAAGATATTGATTCCCGCAAGAAGGCCCCGCGCCCGAAGCCAGAGCGCATCGTTGCTGTGATCGGATGCAGCGTTTCCGAGTTCTACATCGATCGAGGGGATTTTGCTGAAGCTGGTCTGCGTGAGATCCGACGGCGACAGGCCGTTTCCGTGAATCGGGGCGCCGACGGATTCGAGGCCCTCGATCAGTGACTCGCCGAGGCGGTTGTCCTCCGGCCAGATTTCGGAGACCGGATACATGGATTTCAGAGCATCCGGAACTGTCATGCAGAAGCAGCCCTTATCGTAACTTAAGCCATCACCGTCCCAGTGAATCGCGATGTGACAGTCTGCAACATTGTTGCAGATCACGGTACGCGCGATGTTATCAAGCTGTACATCATCGCTGTCCCGGATCATCAGCACATCATAGCCCGCATCCAGTAAAAGGTCCCGGAGAATCCGCGCTTCCTGAAGGTTCACGTCCCGCTCCAGCGTTCCGTCCAGGAAGGTCATGCCCGTTGAAACCGCCATTGCCGTCACGGAGCCGGCTGCGGTCGTTCCGCCTGTAACTTTCGCAGACCCGTCCGGATGGCACCAGGTTTTGACTGAGGCGCCGCCTTCGGTTCCGTGGCCTGCATTCACCCCGACTATAATGCCATTCCGGTTTTTCTTCGCATGATACAGGATCGCCTTGCCGGAATGAATCGCCGAGAAATCCGCGAATTCCCAGCTCATATCGAGGCCGATTTCTTCGGGCTCCAGTGCCTTTTCTTCCTCCTCATAGAGATCTAACCAGGGACCTTCAGGAAGCTCCGCACTGTCTCCTTCCGTGCGGAACTGAATGGCCTCCTTGCCGAGATCCTGGTAGATATCCATTTCCAGCTCATTCTGCTGCACATAATAAGCAAGATACCGCACACGGGCTGTTAGAAGCGGATCTTTCGATGCGTCCTGCGCCGAATAAAACTGCGCTTCCAGGTCTTCATCCCCATCGGCAATACGCTGAACATCCTCGCGGTACTCTGTTCCGTCGCCGACACGGTCAAACTTTGTCACCTCATACAATCCGTCTTCATTCACACTGATATACAGCACGCCGGGGCATGCAGATCCGCGGGCACAGTAGAAGGTCCGTCCGGCACCGGTATAATAAAATGTCCAGAAATCACCGTAAACCATCAGCTCCCCGTCTTCCGAACGCGCCGCCCTGAAATAGCAGAAAGCCGGAATAAGAGCACCGGAGCCCTCAGTTTCCTCCTTAAGCGACAGGATGTATGCACTGATCGCCTGTTCTACCGGGTCATCACCGGAATAAACATAAGGCTGCATCCGGGTTTCCCGTTCATCCGGAGACGATCCTGAAATTTCCGCGGTCACTCTGTAGAAATCATTTTCTTCGCCCTGGGACAGCTGAACATAGATATCCTCCGACCGGAAGGAAATCCA
>CADCPV010000219.1 GCA_902803345.1 uncultured Eubacteriales bacterium
GCACAATAACTGGTCGATTGCGACAGACAATGGCCAGAACCTGCTTTCTCCGGGCGAAACACCCTATGAGAACGCACAGTTCCTGCTTTTCCTGTGTGCCGTGATCAAGGCGGTCGACGATTACCAGGATCTTCTTCGGATCTCTGTTGCGACTGCCGGAAACGATCACCGGCTCGGCGCGAATGAGGCGCCGCCCGCCGTGATCTCGATGTTCCTCGGCGATGAGCTGGATGCAGTGCTTCAGGCAATCGAGAACGACACGCCTTACCAGGGCACTGAGAAGATGCAGATGAAGCTCGGCGTGGACGTGCTGCCGAAGTTCAACCGTGACACGACCGACCGGAACCGGACCTCGCCCTTTGCCTTCACCGGCAATAAGTTCGAGTTCCGTATGCTCGGTTCTTCCAACTCGATTGCCTGCGCGAATATCATGCTGAACAGCGCGGTTGCGGAATCCCTCAGGATCTATGCGGACCGGCTGGAGCAGGCGGAAGACTTCGAGACCGCGCTTCACGAGATGATCAAGAAGACGATCAAGGACCATCGGCGGATCATTTTCAATGGCAACGGCTATGACGATTCCTGGATTGCGGAAGCGACCGAAAAGAGAGGGCTTCTGAATTACCGCACGACGGCGGACTGCATGCCGCATCTTCTGGACGAGAAGAATGTGACGATGCTTACTTCTCTCGGCGTTTTCACCGTGGATGAACTGAAGTCCCGCCGCGATATCATGCTCGAGAATTACTGCAAGACGGTCAATATCGAAGCCAATACCATGATCAATATGGTTCACAAGCGTATCGCGCCGGCGATCACCCGCTTCACGGCGGACCTTGCGAAAGAAGCAGCCGAGAAGAAAGCGCTGTTCCCGGATCTTGCCTGCAGCTATGAAACGGACCTCGTGGTGAAGCTTTCCGGACTGACGGACTGCATCGCAGGGAAGACTGCGGAGCTGGAGAAGGCAGTGATGGGACTTTCGGATGCGGCGGATATTATTGAGGAATCGGCCCTGATCCGTGATACGGTTCTGCCGAAGATGAGCGAGCTCCGGATTCCCTGCGACCGGGCAGAACTTCTGGTGGCCAAGAGCTACTGGCCATTCCCGACATACGGCGATATTCTTTTCAGCGTTAAGTAACGCGAAAGGGAAGCGCCTCTTCCGGGAGGCGCTTCCGACATAAAGAGGGGTAACTATTATGAAAAACATGACAGTGGAATTTTGGTTTTTAATCGGTGCAGCACTGGTTTTCTGGATGCAGGCAGGCTTTGCCATGGTGGAGACGGGCTTCACCCGGGCAAAAAACGCCGGCAACATCATTATGAAGAACCTGATGGATTTCTGTATCGGCACCGTGGTGTTCTCCGTTCTCGGCTATACGCTGATGATGGGGGAGGATGCGCTTTTCGGGCTGATCGGAAAACCGAACCTGAACCTGTTTTTACACTTTAAAGAGTTTATCCAGTCTCCGGAAGACGGATTTACGGATGCAAGCTTTTTCGTATTCAACCTCGTGTTCTGTGCCACGACCGCGACAATCGTCTCCGGCGCGATGGCGGAGCGGACGAAATTTGCAGCTTACTGTGTGTATTCAGGCGTGATTTCTCTTGTGATCTACCCGATCGAGGCGCATTGGATCTGGGGCGGCGGCTGGCTTTCGCAGATCGGCTTCCATGACTACGCCGGTTCCTGCGCGATCCATATGGTCGGCGGAATCGCGGCACTGATCGGCGCGATCGTTCTCGGGCCGCGGATCGGGAAGTATGTCAAGGACAAGAGTGGAAAGGTCACGAAGGTCAACGCGATCCCCGGTCATTCGATCCCTCTTGGAGCGCTTGGTGTATTCATTTTGTGGCTCGGCTGGTACGGGTTCAACGGCGCAGCGGCGACTTCACCCTCAGAGCTTTCCTCGATTTTCCTGACTACCACGATCGCGCCGTCGGTTGCGACCTGCACAACGATGATCTATACCTGGGTCCGAAACGGCAAACCGGACGTCTCGATGTGCCTGAACGCATCTCTTGCAGGCTTAGTGGCTGTCACTGCAGGCTGTGATGCCTTTGACGGACTCGGCGCAGGCGTGGTCGGCCTGGTTGCAGGCTTCCTCGTTGTCATCGTTGTCGAAAAACTGGACCTGAAGTTTCATGTGGACGATCCGGTCGGCGCAGTCGGCGTACACTGCGCGAACGGTATCTGGGGAACGATTGCGGTCGGTCTTTTAGCAAACCCGAACGCACCTGCAGGACTCAGGGGTCTGTTCTATACCGGAAGCTTTACGCAGCTTGGACTGCAGACGCTTGGTTTTGTCGCGGTTGCTGCCTGGGCAACGCTGACGATGCTCGGCTTCTTCCTGCTTCTTCGGAAGATCAACTTCCTCCGTGCGGAACCTGCGGATGAACTTGCGGGTCTCGATGTCAGCGAGCACGGACTTCCGAGCGCCTATGCGGATTTCATGCCTGCGGTTGACAAGTACGCGGAATTCGGTACCGGCGAGCAGGTTGTCGCCGTGACCGGTACGACGCCGCCCGCGGAAGCAGTGCAGGTAAAGCACGAAGCAGCATTCCGCGAAGACGGACACAAGTTCACCAAGGTCGAAATTGTCTTTAAGGAAGAAAAACTCTATGCCCTGAAAGACGCAATGTCAAAGCTCGGCATTACGGGTATGACGGTTTCTCATGTAATGGGTTACGGCATGCAGAAGGGCCATACCGAATACTACCGTGGTGTCGCGGTCGAAACAGACCTCCGGCCGAAGGTGCAGGTGGATATCGTCGTATCGAAGATCCCGGTGCGCGACGTCATTGAAACGGCCAAGAAAGTGTTGTATACCGGCCACATCGGCGATGGCAAGATCTTTGTCTACGATGTTGAAAATGTGGTCAAGGTCCGGACCGGCGAAGAGGGCTATGACGCCCTGCAGGATGTAGAGTGAGGTCCTTTCCATGTGTTCGATATTCGGTTATTGCGGGAGCGTTCCGGATCAGGACGTTTTCCTGAAAGGATTTTACGAAACAAAGTCGCGCGGGCCGGATGACAGCAGAATTATTCATACCGGAGAAGGTCTTTTGGCCTTCCACCGGCTCTCCATCATGGGGCTGACACCCTCCGGGATGCAGCCCTTCGAGATGGACGGAAGTGCTGTCGTCTGCAACGGAGAACTATACGGCTTCGAGAAAGAGCGGGAGCGCCTTCTGAAAAAGGGTTACAGCTTTCAGTCAGACAGCGACTGCGAGATCATTCTGCCGATGTATTTCGAGTATGGGACGGAAATGTTTTCCATGCTCGACGCGGAATTTGCCTGTGTGATCTATGACGGCAGAACCGGCGAATTCATTGCGGCGCGCGACCCGATCGGCATCCGGCCGCTGTATTACGGATACGACGCAGCGGGTACGATCCTGTTTGCAAGCGAAGCGAAAAACCTCGTGGGACTCGCGGACCGGATCATGCCCTTCCCGCCGGGATGTTATTATCAGGGCGGAAAGTTCATTCCCTACTGCAGGATCTCCGAGCCGGAAACGGTCTGTCACGACGATCTGGAGACCGCCTGCCGGAAGATCCGGGAAAAGCTTGTCGCGGGCGTACAGAAGCGGCTTGTCGCTGACGCAAAAGTCGGATTCCTGCTTTCCGGCGGCCTCGACTCCTCGCTGGTCTGTGCGATCGCCGCGCGGGAAAGCGAAAAGCCGATCGAGACTTTTGCAATCGGCATGAGCGAGGACGCGATTGACCTGAAATACGCGAAGCAGGCCGCGGACTTCATCGGCAGCAACCACACGGAAGTGTACATGACGCCGGAACAGGTGATTTCCTCACTGGAAAGCGTGATTCACCTTTTGGGGACCTATGATATTACGACGATCCGCGCGAGCATGGGCATGTATCTCGTGTGCAAGGCAATTCACGAACAGACGGACATCCGCGTGATCCTGACCGGTGAGATTTCGGACGAGCTTTTCGGCTATAAATATACGGACTTTGCGCCTTCTGCGGAAGCTTTCCAGGAGGAGGCGGAGAAACGGATCCGGGAGCTTCATATGTACGACGTGCTCCGTGCAGACCGCTGTATTTCCGTGAATTCACTCGAAGCAAGGGTGCCGTTCGGAGATCTTGATTTTGTCCGCTATGTTATGGCGCTGGACCCGGAGATGAAGGTCAACCGATACGGCAAGGGCAAATACCTGCTTCGTCACGCATTTGAAGGCCTCGGATATCTGCCGGATTCGATCCTGTGGCGGGAGAAGGCAGCCTTCTCCGATGCGGTCGGGCATTCGATGGTGGATTATCTCAAAGAGTACGCCGAAACACAGTATACCGATGCGGAATTCGAGCTTCGGCGGCAGAAATACGGTCACGCTCAGCCTTTCACCAAAGAATCGCTTTTGTACCGGGAGATTTTCGAGAAATACTATCCGGGACAGGCAGAAATGATCACAGACTTCTGGATGCCGAACCGTACCTGGCCGGGCTGTGACGTGGATGATCCTTCGGCACGCGTTTTGAAAAACTACGGAGCAAGCGGGGAATAAAGCAAGAAAATGCTGATAAACAGATGTTTTAAGCAATGGAGGTTTTGAGAAAGCAGAAATGAGCAATTGTGTGATTGTCGGAATCAACTGGGGCGACGAAGGAAAGGGCCGGATGGTGGACCTTCTGACGGAACGCTACGATCTGGTTGTGCGCTATCAGGGCGGCGGAAACGCGGGCCATACCGTCATCAATGACAAGGGTAAATTCGCTCTCCACCTTCTGCCGTCGGGCGTTTTTCGGCCGGGCGTCATGAATGTTCTCGGGAACGGCGTGGCGCTCGACCCGGAAAACCTGATGAAGGAAATCGCGGATGTCCGGGCGAAGGGCGTGGAAATATCGCCGGAAAATTTCAGGATCAGTGACCGCGCCTCCCTGCTTCTCCCGTGGCACCGGGAGCTGGATGCTCTGGAGGAGGCGCGGCTTGCAGACAGGCAGTACGGTTCGACAAAGCAGGGAATTGCGCCTTTCTATTCGGACAAGTACCAGAAAAAGACGGTGCTCGCCGGGGAACTCTTCTATCCGGAGGAGCTTCGGGAGCACCTGTCGGAACTTCTCATGTGGAAGAACCTGACCCTGACAAAGGTGTACGGGGCGGAAGCATATACCATGGAAATGCTGGATCAGTGGCTTGCAGATTACTGTGAGAAGATCCGGCCCTTTGTGTGTGATACGGGTACGCTTTTGCGGGAAGCGCAGAAGAGCGGAAAGAGCATTCTGTTTGAGGCGCAGCTCGGTGCACTTCGGGACCTCGATTTCGGAATCTACCCTTATACGACTTCTTCCAATACGCTTGCCGCCTATGTACCGATCGGTTCCGGACTGCCTTCCGCGAAAATCGATGAGGTGATCGGAGTCGTAAAGGCGTATTCGACCTGCGTCGGCGAAGGTCCCTTTGTCTGCGAAATGTTCGGCGAAGAAGCGGAGAAACTGCGGGAAGCGGGTGCCGAATACGGGGCAAAAACCGGCCGGGCGCGCCGCGTCGGACCGATTGATCTTGTCGCGACGCGTTACGGTGTTGAAGTGCAGGGCGCGACAGAGATCGCTTTGACCAAGCTCGATGTACTTAGCTACATGGACCGAATTCCGGTATGCACGAAATACCGGATTGGCGGAAAGGAAACTGACTGCTTCCCCTTCCCGACGGAGCTCGAAAAAGCCGAGCCGGTGATCGAGTACATGGACGGCTGGAAATGCGATATTTCCGGCGTGCGTGAATTTTCGGAGCTTCCGAAAGCCGCGCAGGATTACGTCGAAATGATCGAAAAAGCGGTCGGATGTCCCATTTCGTACGTGTCGGTCGGCGCGGAGCGGGAGAGCATTATATGTATTTGTTCAGAACCCAGGTAGAACATGTCAAATCAGGGATGGAACACTGGTGTTCCAGACGGATTTGATATGTTTTGCCTGAGGTGGTCAAGAGGCGCAGCCTCGTTGACCGTGTACATGAGAAATGCGCAGCATTTCGAATGAGGTTCTGAATAAATACAATTGTTTTAAGATAACGGGGAGAGAAAATGGACAAGATTCTGGTGCTGGATTTCGGCGGTCAGTACAACCAGCTGATTGCCCGCAGGGTGCGGGAACAGCATGTGTACGCCGAAATCCGGCCGTATGA
>CADCPV010000220.1 GCA_902803345.1 uncultured Eubacteriales bacterium
ATATTATCCAGCGCCTTCAGAAGACCTTCCAGGATATGAGCCCTCTCCTGTGCCTTGTTGAGATCGTACTGCGTTCTTCTGGTCACCACATCTTCCTGATGTGCCAGATAATAGTTGAGCATCTCGTTCAGGTTCAGGACCTTCGGCTCCAGGCTTCCTTTATTGGGAACCAGACAGAGCAGATTTACGCCAAACGTATCCTGCAGCTGCGTATGTTTGAACAGCTGATTGAGAACAACATTCGCATTGGCGTCTTTTCTCAGATCGATCTGGATACGCATTCCCTCTCTGCTGGAATGGTCATTCAGATCGACGATGCCTTCGATCTTTTTATCGCGGACGAGCTCTGCGATCTTCTCGATCAGACGGGCTTTATTGACCAGATAAGGCAGCTCCGTCACGACAATGCAGGTACGCCCGTTCGGAAGAGTCTCAATGTTTGTCACCGCACGTACGCGGATCTTTCCGCGGCCTGTGCGATACGCCTCCTCAATGCCCCGGCGTCCGAGGATGGTGGCACCCGTCGGAAAATCCGGACCCTTGACGATATCGAGGATCTCTTCCATGGTGGTCTCTCTGTTCTCCTCGATGATGTTGTCGATGATCTTTACGACCGCATCGACCACCTCTTTCAGATTATGAGGAGGGATGTTCGTCGCCATACCGACAGCGATACCCGAAGTACCGTTTACCAGAAGATTCGGATATCTCGACGGAAGAACCACCGGCTCCTTTTCCGTCTCGTCAAAGTTAGGCTGGAAATCGACGGTATCCTTATTGATATCCGCCAGCATTTCCATCGATATTTTACTCAGCCTTGCTTCCGTATATCGCATGGCCGCAGCACCATCGCCGTCCACAGAACCAAAGTTTCCGTGTCCGTCAACCAGAGGATACCTCGTCGACCACTCCTGGGCCATATTGACCAGAGCCCCATAGATGGAGCTGTCGCCGTGAGGATGATATTTACCCATGGTATCGCCGACGATACGGGCACATTTACGGTGAGGCTTGTCAGGTCCGTTGTTCAGTTCGATCATCGAAAAAAGGACACGCCTCTGTACTGGCTTCAGACCGTCTCTGACATCCGGAAGAGCACGCGATGCGATAACACTCATGGCGTAGTCGATGTAGGATTCCTTCATGGTCCTTTCCAGGTCTACCTCATGAACTTTATCAAAAATATTGTCTTCCATTCTCTATTCTCCCGATTAAATATCCAGATTCTTCACAAACCTGGCGTTTTCTTCGATAAACTCGCGTCTGGGTTCGACCTTATCTCCCATAAGAGTGGTAAATGTCAGGTCGATCTCCGACTGAGCCGCTTCGTCCATCGTTACCTTCAAAAGTATTCTGCGCTCCGGGTCCATCGTGGTCTCCCAAAGCTGCTCTGCATCCATCTCGCCGAGTCCTTTGTAACGCTGGATCTTGTTATTGTTATCCCTTCCGATCTCCTTCAGGATCGAATCCAGCTCGTTGTCGTCATATGCATACCACACTTTATGGTTCTTCTCGATCTTGTAAAGAGGCGGCTGTGCCAGATACACATAACCCTGCTTGATCAGCTCCGGCATAAACCTGTACAGGAAGGTAAGAAGCAGCGTCGCGATATGCGCACCGTCAACATCGGCATCCGTCATGATGATGATCTTGTGATACCGCAGCTTGGAAATATCAAAATCTTCGTGAATTCCGGTTCCGAATGCGGTGATCATCGCCTTGATCTCAGCGTTGGAATAGATGCGGTCGAGCCTTGCTTTCTCCACATTCAGGATCTTGCCTCTAAGTGGAAGAATAGCCTGCGTAGCCCTGTTTCTCGCCGTCTTTGCGGAACCGCCTGCCGAATCTCCCTCAACGATGTAGATTTCGCAGTTTTCGGGGTTTTTGTCGGAACAGTCCGCCAGCTTTCCGGGAAGAGACATACCGTCCAGAGCAGATTTACGCCTGGTCAGATCTCTCGCTTTACGGGCAGCCTCTCTGGCTCTCTGTGCAAGCACGGACTTGTCTATGATTGCTTTCGCAACCGACGGGTTCTGCTCCAGATAGATTTCCAGCTGTTTGCTGACCACGTTATCCACCGCGGTCCTCGCCTCGCTGTTGCCGAGCTTGATCTTCGTCTGGGACTCAAACTGCGGGTTCTCGATCTTGACGCTGATGATTGCCGTAAGACCCTCTCTGATATCCTCACCGCTCAGGTTCGGCTCGCTGTCCTTCAGGATCTTGTTCTTTCTGGCGTAATCGTTGAACGTCTTTGTGATCGCGTTGCGGAAACCGACCATGTGCGTTCCGCCCTCAGTCGTATTGATATTGTTGACAAAGCCGTAGCAGTTCTCGGTGTAGGAGTCGTTGTGCTGCATGGCAACCTCTACCTCGACTCCGTCCTTTTCACCCTCACAGTAAATGATCTCGGGATACAGTGCTTCCTTGCTCTTGTTCAGGTACTGTACAAATTCAAGGATACCGCCCTCATAGTGAAAGCTCTTTTTCTGCTCCTTGCCCTCGCGTTTATCCTCCAGATAGATCTTAAGGCCTTTTGTCAGGAAAGCCATCTCTCTGAGGCGCTGTTTGAGGGTGTTAAAGTCATATTCCATCTCCTCAAAGACTTCCTTGTCCGCGAGGAAAGAAACCATCGTTCCGGTTTTATCGGGCTCACAGTCGCCCACAACCTTCAAAGAGTAGACCGTGTTTCCTCTTTCGTATCTCTGGCGGTATACCTTACCCTCCTGATAGATGGTAACTTCGAGCCATTCCGAAAGAGCGTTGACCACCGATGCACCTACGCCGTGAAGTCCGCCTGCCACCTTGTATCCTCCGCCGCCGAACTTGCCGCCCGCGTGAAGGATGGTAAAAACGACCTCGACAGCCGGGATCCCCGCTTTATGATTGATGCCCACCGGGATTCCTCTGCCGTTATCGGTCACTGTGATGGAATTATCGTTATTTATCGTCACATGGATCTCGGTGCAAAAGCCCGCCAGGGCTTCATCGACTGCATTATCGACTATCTCATATACCAGATGGTGCAGTCCTCTTGCGGACGTACTTCCAATATACATTCCCGGTCTTTTACGAACAGCCTCCAGTCCTTCCAGAATCTGGATCTGGTCCGCGCCGTACTCAACATTCACTGAATCCATGAATTTCCTCCTATACTTGCCCGAACATTCCCGGGCATATCGGTATCTGCTCATCTTCTCATTTCAGATACGCTGTTTATTCATGTAAAAAAGCACATAGAAATACCAATATATTATAGCACAAAACCTTGTTTCTTCCAACAAAAAAAGAGGTAAAGTTAACCTTTACCCCCCAGAAAATGCTGATAAATATCGCGTTTTGTGACTCCTCTGTCCTTAGCGGCCATTTTCATCGCTTCTTTTCGCGCGTATCCCTGTTTTTCATACATTTCCACATGCTTTTCTATACTGATTTCTTCCCAGGACTCCGATTCTTCCTTTCTGATCTCTTCCCTCGATTTTCCTTCGATCACCAGCACACATTCCCCCAAAGGTTTATTATCCCGGTAATAAGCGATCAGATCGTCGAGCGTCGTCCGCATGCAGGTCTCATGCTTCTTGGTCAGTTCCCGGCAAAGCGAGATCTGCCTGCTGCCGAGCGCTTCTCTCAGTTCTTCAAGCGTCCTTACCAGGCGATGCGGCGCTTCATAGATCACAATGGTCCGGGTTTCATCCTTAAGCTCCTCAAGGATCAGCCGCCTCTCTTTCTTGTCCGCCGGCAGAAAAGCCTCAAACGCAAATCTGCGCGTGGGAAGGCCCGACATGGTGAGCGCGGTGATACACGCAGCCGGCCCCGGAACGGATGTCACCGGGATGCCCTCCTCGTGGCACATCGCACAGAGCTCTTCCCCGGGGTCGGAAATTCCGGGTGTCCCGGCGTCCGTGATCAGGGCGATATTCTTCCCCTCCAGAAGCTGACCGACCAGATACCTTCCTTTATCGATCTTGTTAAACTCATGATAGCTGGTCATCGGCGTGTGAATATCAAAATGATTGAGAAGCTTGATACTGTTTCGCGTATCTTCCGCTGCGATCAGATCCGCTTCTTTAAGGATCCGCAGAACCCGGAACGTAATATCCTCAAGGTTTCCGATCGGCGTCGCGCAAAGATATAATGTTCCGCTCATAAAAATCTCCTGTTTACATTCGTATGGATCGTTCTTCACGATCATATCATATGATAAATTTCCAGAATCGATTTGGTATACACCCCGGGCTTTTCATACACGATCAGCGGCCTTTCGACCGTCAGACGCGGATTTCCGCCTTTCCGGGCTTCGATCAGAACCATGTTGGGCTCCCGGTCGATATACGGGTACACCAACTGCATCCGCTTCGGCTCCAGACGAAACCTGCGAAGTACCTCAAATATCTCCGCCAGTCTGAAGGGTCTGTGTACCATAAAGAACCTGCCCCTGTCTTTCAGGACATAAGCAGCCCCTTTTACCACATCCTCCAGCGTACAATAGATCTCATGTCTTGCGATCGCTTTCGGCAGATCGGGATTGGTCAGTCCATGTTTGCCTATCATGTACGGAGGATTGCTGACCGCCACATCAAAAGAACAGGCTCCAAACATCTCCCGGATATTTCTGATATCACCCTGCATAATAGAAATACGCTCTTCAAGATGATTATAGCGCACACTTCTCTCCGCCATCTCGGCGCACTCTTTCTGCAGCTCTATCCCCGTAAAATGTTCTCCCTCGGTCCCGGACGCAAGAAGAACGGGAATAATTCCCGTTCCTGTCCCCAGATCCAGCACCGTCTCTCCTTTTCGCACGTCGGCAAACCCGGAAAGCAGCACCGCATCCATACCAAAGCAGAACTTTTCCGGATCCTGGATAATAAAATATCCATTCTGCAGATCATCGATTCGCTCGTTTTTTCGAACCGGGCTCTCTATCATGCTTTTTGGAATCTCCTTTTTTCTCGCCGGATCTTTTCTTCTCTCCGGATCCTTTAGGTTCTTTATCTTTGTCCTTTTCTTTATCCTTCTCTTTTTCCTTTGGTTCGCGGTTTTCTTTCCGGTCCTGCTCCTGGTTCTGCCCTTTGCCTTTCTTCTTGCGCGGACGGAATTCCAGATCGTCCACCGGATACTCCGTGATCTCTTTCTGGTCGTTCTCCTCTATCACCACTTTTACCAGCTGACGAAGGACATTTACACTGTGGACCGTACCCTGTCTTCCGTCGGGAACGACAACCTGATCTCCCGGAGAAGGAAGCTTCTTGTTCAGTTCCTCATAGGTTTCCTGCTCATTTTTAAGACAGCACATCAGTCTGCCGCACACACCCGAAATTTTCGTCTGATTGAGCGAAAGATTCTGCTCCTTTGCCATCTTGATCGAGACAGGTGCAAAATCGGCCAGATACGAGTGGCAGCAGAGACTTCTGCCGCATATTCCGATACCGCCGAGTATCTTTGTCTCGTCCCTCACACCGATCTGGCGAAGCTCTATCCTGGTCTTAAAAATGGATGCCAGATCCTTCACCAGAAGTCTGAAATCGACCCTGCCGTCCGCGGTAAAGTAAAACAGCACTTTATTATTGTCAAAAGTATACTCTGCATCGATCAGCTTCATATCCAGCTGATGCTCTCTGATCTTCTGTTTGCAGACTTTAAAAGCTTCTCTCTCCTTCTGCCGGTTCCGGTCCTCCCTTTCGTCGTCCTCGGGAGTGGAAAGGCGCACTACCTCTTTAAGAGGATGCACTACTTCTTTATCCTTCACTTCCTTCGGTCCCAGAACTACCCGGCCGTATTCTATACCGCGTGCGGTTTCCACGATCACGTGGTCATTCACTTCAATATCATAATCCTTCGGATCAAAGTAATAGATCTTACCCACATTCCGAAATCTGACACCAACAACTTTTGCCATTTTTACTCCCATTCATTAAATGCTTATATTGCATATGTTCAGAACCTGAACATATACCTTTTATCTTTCTCTGAAGGTCAAAAACAGGAGTTCCAGCGCAAGCTCAGGATTGACATTCGCACCCAGCCTGACCTTTGTCTTGTCGATAGCCTCCAGTATCTTCTCCAGATTTTCATAGGATCTTTCACTGGCCTGATCCCTGATATAATTGATCTCCTGCTTAAAAACAAGATTATCGATCTCCGTCGTAGCCTTAAAAAGCAGTACATCCCTGAACCAGAACTGAAACAGATCAAGATAATCTTCGATCTTTGTCTTGTCCGCCGCGAGCTTTTTGATCTCCTCGGTCAGCTCTGAAACATCCATCTTTCCGGCATATTCCAGCAGATGCAGCGCCTTATCGGTAAGTTCCGAGAATTCCTGTGAGGCAGCAGCTTCCTTCGCTTTTCCAATGCTTCCCTGAGCGATGGTCGCATCGATCTCGGCCTGATAATCCGGAATATGCATATGCTCCATCAGGTACTGTTTGACAACGGCATCATCCACAATTTTAAGATCCAGCCGCACGCATCTGGACAGGATCGTCGGAAGAAGAATATCCGCATTGTTTGTCAGCAGCATGATGACCGCATACTCGGGCGGCTCTTCGATCGTTTTTAAAAGCGCGTTCTGCGCCGAAGCATTCATCATCTCCGCATCGGGAATGATATAAACCTTATATTTACCGTAATATGGACGGATAGCCACATCATGTATCACCTGATCACGAATCTCATCCACCGTGATCAGACCGGGTTTTTCATGCTCGACAAAAATAATATCCGGGTGATTATTACCGATAACCTTTTTACACGAATCACAGACCATGCAAGGCTCTGTTCCGCCTTTTTCGCACTGAAGCGCAGCGGCAAAAGAACGGGCGACGGTCTTTTTTCCCGCACCTGATTCTCCTGTCAAAAGGTAGGAATGAGATATTTTTCCCGATTCCATTGCATTTCTTAAATGACGGATAACCTCGTCATGTCCGATAATATCATTAAAGCTTATCATATAATCACCCCATTTCGTATCAGTTCCGGACACTTATTCCATTTTTATTTTCTGTCGGCACCTTTATAAATATACCGGATGACATAATGTCCCTTACTATAAATTTATCATAAAACATCAGGTTTGTCTATTACTGCTGTTCTCTGATATACAGGGTGATATTCTTCAAACACTCCTCTTTATCGTCGTTGACAAAACGGACCGTTATTCCCGCATCCTTTAATTTTTCCTCCGAAAAATCCTCCTCATCGGCAAGAAATCTGCGGCACATCTCGGCATACCGCCCGTTCTCCGGCTTTTTTTCTCTCTTCAGCGCTCTGGTCAGCCTCTCCCCGTCCTCAACTTCGATGTAGATCGGACATACCTTATCCCGGCCGTAATAATCTCTCAAAGCGCAGTAAGACTCAAGAGTTCCTATTCCCAGATAGTTCGAACCATCCCATGCTATCTGCCCGTCGTCCGCGGTAAAATAGGCCCATATTCCGTGAACTGTATGGTAATCTCTCTCCTCTATGATGATCCCTCTGCTTTTCATCTCATCAAGCTCATCATGTGAGACAAAATAATACTCTCTTCCGTTTTCCTCTCCGTCACGCATCGGACGGGTAGTGTAAAGGATCAGTTTTTTAAAAGAAAACTCTTCCGTATTCATCAGCTCCCGGTAGATCGAATCCTTCCCGGAAGCACTTTTTCCGATAATATAAAATAATTTACTCATGTCTTTTTGTCACTTTACAAAACACAGTCGATATACTCTCCCGTGCAGTCTTTTAATCCCGAAACATTCATTTCTTCAGCAATGTATCTTCTCATATTTTGTACAAATTGTAAAGATATCTGTTCCCCCGGTACAAGGAGGGGTATTCCCGGAGGATAAATGTACATAAACTCTGCCGATATTTTTCCCACACTTTCATTTAGCGGAACTGTGACGTTTTTCCCTTCCAAAGCTTCAGAAGGATTCAGTATCTTTACCGGACGCTCCTCGATAAATCTGCAGACATTCTCCCATTTAAAATCCACATTGACTGCTGCCCTGTCGATCTCCCTCACTGCCCTGTAGAGCCTCTCAAAACCTTCCTCGGTATCGGCAGGCGACGTAAGAGCGGTCACATAATCCGAGGCAGCCATCTCAAGCTCCACTCTGTACTCTTCATGCAAGATCTTCAGCAGCCGGTTGCCTCTCATCCCTGCAGAAGATGTCGACAGAAGTATTTTCGATCTGTCATAATCATAAATCTTTTCTCCACCCTCAAAGGAAGTCTCAAAATGCAAAAGCCGTACATTTTTAAACTCTCCCAGCCGTCTCCTCCACCTTTCCAGTCTTTCGGTATAGATACGAAAAAAGTTCTCTCCTTCGCTTCCCAAAAACCGAAAACAACGGTCAAGATTTGCCATCAGAGGGTAGGAAGGACTGCTTGTCTGATATATGGACATAAACCTGACGATCCTGTCCTCAGGTATCCTGTCGGAACACACATGAAGGACCGCCGTCTGCGTCATTGCGGGAAGCGTTTTATGAATACTGTGGATCACCGCGTCTGCTCCCGCATTCACGGCGGATTCCGGAAAATAATCCGAAAAAGCAAAATGCGCCCCATGTGCTTCGTCGACGATCAGCGGCACGCCATACCTGTGAGCGATCTCCGCAATTTTCCGAACATCAGACACGACTCCATCATAAGTAGGAGAAGTGATAAATACCGCCTCGACACCCTCATTTTCTTCCAACAGTTTTTCCACTTCGGAAGGAAGAATGCTGCCGCTTATCCCCGTCTCCTCATCGATCTCCGGATAGACATACACAGGCTCAAGATTTCTCAGGTACATAGCATGATAAAACGATTTATGGCTGTTTCTTGCGGCAAGGATCTTTCCCCCATTTTTAACCGCAGCAGACACAGCCGCCAGTATACATGCCGTGCTTCCGTTAACACTGAAGAATACTCTGCGTGATCCGTAAAGCTGCGCGGCATACTCCTGTGCCTCTTTAATAATGCCTTCCGCGTGATGCAGATCGTCAAACCCCGTGATCTCTGTAATATCCTGCGCAACAGGAAAAAATCCGGCCGAAAAGGTCGGATTTCTTTTATGTCCCGGCATATGAAACGGATAAATATCCTTTTCATCATAGTGTAGTAGTTCTGAATATAAAGATTTCTCTCTCATTATACTGTTCTCCGGTCTTCCGCTCAGATCTTAAAGCGGTAGCCGATTCCCCAGATCGTCTCGATGTACTGCGGCTTCGCTGAATTGAATTCGATCTTTTCACGGATCTTTTTGATGTGGACCGTCACGGTAGCAATGTCACCGACCGATTCCATATCCCAGATTTTCCTGAAAAGCTCATCTTTTTTAAACACCCTGTTGGGATTTTCCGCAAGGAAAGTAAGCAGATCGTACTCCTTGGTGGTAAAGGTCTTTTCTTCTCCGTTTACCCACACTCTCCTGGCTGTTTTATCGATTTTAAGTCCGCGGATCTCAATGATCTCATTTTTCGGCATTCCCGAACCGACAAGACGATTATAGCGCTCAAGATGTGCTTTTACCCTGGCAACCAGTTCGCTCGGACTGAAAGGCTTGGTGATATAATCATCCGCTCCCAGACCCAGACCTCTGATCTTATCGATATCCTCCTTTTTGGCCGAGACCATCATGATCGGAATATTCTTTTCTTCACGTACACGCTGGCATATTTCAAATCCATCAATCTCAGGCAGCATCAGATCCAGAATGATCAGATCAAACTGCTCTTCCAGAGATCTTTTCAGGCCCGTATCTCCTCTGTATTCGACCTCCACCTCAAAACCGGACAGTTCCAGATAGTCTCTTTCGAGGTCGGCGATCGCTTCTTCGTCTTCTATGATCAGTATTTTACTCATTTACAGGCACCTCCTGATATTTTCTCAGAACAAAATACATTATCGTCCCTATTCCCGGCTTGCTGGTGGCCCAAACCTTTCCGCCATGATCCTCCATGATCTTCTTTACGATCGACAGGCCGATTCCGCTTCCTCCCTTAGAAGAATTTCTGGAAACATCCGTGCGATAAAAGCGGTCAAATATATAATGGATATCCTTTGCCGCTATGCCCTTGCCATTATCCTCGATCTCCACCTGGATAAAATCTCCGACATCTTTTACACGTAATTGGATTATTCCGTTTGACTTATCCATATATTTGATCGCATTTCCGATAATATTGTGGATAACTCTTCGAATTTGCTCTCCATCTGCGATCACAAGCACATCGCTTTCCACATAATTGGAATAGATCAGCCTGATTCCTTTCGTCTCCAGCTCCAGCGAGACCTCTTCCGCACAATCCGAGAAATAATCGTCAACGTTGAGCTTGCTGAAATTATAAGGGATCCTGTTGGTATCGATTTTTGAATAGAATGTCAGTTCATTGATCAGATGATCCATCTCTATCGTCTTGTTGTAGATGGTCTTGATGTAACGGTCCATCTTCTCCGGAGTATCCGCCACACCGTCCATTATCCCTTCCACATATCCTTTAACGGCTGTGATCGGTGTTTTCAGGTCATGCGAAATGTTGCTGATCAGCTCTTTGTTCTCCTTATCCAGGACCATCTTTTCTTCCGCAGACTCTTTGAGCCTCACCCTCATCTCATCAAAATCCCGGCAAAGCTCCGAAAACTCATCATTCCCCTCCGCATCTATGGCAAAATCAAGGTTCCCTTCTTTTATATTCTGCGTCGCCTTTTTCAACTTCAACAGAGGAATAGAAATACTGCCGTATATCCAGATACCGACGATCAATGAAGTAAAGATGAGGATCAACGTTGTCGTCAGGAACAGATCTCTTCCCGGCATATTTACCTTATGCTCACTCAAGTCCTTCCCGGAAATAGATATCTCATACGAAGAAGCATTTCCGGTCTGTACAGGAGCCCCACTCTGATTACGGCCGTAAGCAAACAAGACCGCAGCAAACAACAACTGCGGAACCAGGATGACCATCAAAAATCCTGCGATAATTCTTGTTCTCAGCTTCATAAATTCCCCCGACTTAATCATTCTATAATACCGTAAACATATTATAGCACAGAGGGGTCCGGTAAACTCTAAATTTTCTATAAATTTGAAACAGGGGAACACAAAAGGACCGTCCCCCTGTGTTCCCCTGTGTTCCCTTTCAAATTTACAGATACTTTCTCAGCACTTCCGCCTTATCCGTCTTCTCCCACGGAAACTGCACATCAGTCCGTCCAAAATGCCCATAGGCAGCAGTCTTATTATAAATCGGACGGCGAAGATCAAGCATCTTGATGATCCCTGCCGGACGAAGATCAAAGTTCTCGCGGATGATCTCCACAAGCTTTGTCTCCTCTACCTTACCTGTTCCAAATGTCTCAACATGAATAGAAGTAGGATGCGCCACACCGATCGCGTAGGAAAGCTGGATCTCGCATTTATCGGCAAGCCCGGCTGCTACGATATTCTTCGCCACATATCTCGCCGCATAAGCCGCCGATCTGTCAACCTTAGTGCAGTCCTTTCCGGAGAAAGCTCCGCCGCCGTGGCGTCCCGTTCCGCCGTAGGTATCCACAATGATCTTCCTGCCGGTAAGTCCGCTGTCGCCGTGAGGTCCGCCGATAACAAAACGTCCGGTAGGATTGATAAAGTATTTGGTATCCTCATCGACCATATCCGCCGGAATTACCGCGTCAAAAACATACTTTTTGATATCTTCGTGGATCTGCTCCTGTGTGACATCGGGGTCATGCTGCGTAGAGCAGACAACAGCGTCGATCCGCTTCGGGGTTCCCTGCTCGTCATACTCTACTGTAACCTGCGTCTTTCCGTCCGGTCTCAGATACTTAAGCGTTCCGTCTTTGCGGACTTTCATCAGCTGATAAGACAGCTTATGTGCCATATTGATCGCATAAGGCATATACTCTTCCGTCTCGTTGGAAGCATAGCCAAACTGAATACCCTGATCCCCTGCACCGATCGCGTCGAGTTCATCTTCATTCATCTCATCTTCTCTTGCTTCCAGAGCCTTGTCGACACCCATGGCAATGTCCGCAGACTGCTTATCCAGCGCGATCATAACAGCGCATGAATCCGCATCAAATCCGTAGTCGCCGCTTGTATATCCGATCTCACGGATCGTATCTCTGACGATCTTCTGATAATCGATATTTGCATTGGACGTGATTTCACCCATCACAAAAACAACACCCGTAGTAGCGCATGTCTCACACGCTACACGGCTCATCGGATCCTGCTCTACAAGCGCATCCAGAATAGCGTCCGAAATAGCATCGCACATTTTATCCGGATGCCCTTCTGTAACTGACTCTGAAGTAAACAAAATTTTTCCCATAATGATTTCCTTTCAAAAAAATATTTATAAAAACAGAATTATTCTGCTTCTTTCGTACACATCAAAAGAAAAGCAGCCCGCAAAAAATCGGACTGCTTTTATATATACAATCCTCTTATTGTTCGATCGCTCGCTCAGGTTGGCACCTTCCCGAAACCGGGGGTTGCCGTGGCTTCACAGATCCTTTGTATCTCCACCACTCTGAATAAAAGGTCTTAATATTCTATTGTAATGTCAGCCTACTCTGAGTTTAAACTTCTGAATTTCCTTCTCGCCGGATACTTTTTCGATCTCGGCTCCCAGACTGCGAAGCTTGCCCTCAAAGTCTTCATATCCTCTCTGGATATATACTATATCATCAACAATGGTAATACCTTCCGCTGCCAGGCCTGCAATCACAAGCGCGGCGCCTGCACGAAGGTCGGGAGCGCTGACTCTTGCACCGGTAAGCTTCTCCACACCATCGATGATAGCGGAATTACCTTTTACCTTGATACATGCTCCCATGCGGCTCAGCTCGTCGGCATATTTGAATCTGTTCTCAAAAATACTTTCCGTAACGATGCTTGTACCCTTTGCAATCGAAAGTGCCACCGCGATCTGAGGCTGCATATCTGTCGGATAACCGGGATAAGGAAGAGTTTTTACATTCGTCCTTCTCAGCCTGCGACATGCACGCACTCTTACCGCATCATCAAACTCTTCCACCTCACAGCCGATCTCCTGAAGCTTGGCCGTTGTGGCTTCCAGATGCTTTGGAATGACATTTCTTACCGTTATATCGCCGCCTGTTGCGGCAGCTGCAAACATAAATGTTCCGGCTTCTATCTGATCCGGAATGATCGAATATTCTGTCTTATGGAGTTTTTCGACTCCCTTGATACGAATGACATCCGTACCTGCGCCCTTGATATTGGCGCCCATACTGTTGAGGAAGTTTGCAACGTCTACGACATGTGGCTCTTTAGCCGCATTCTCAAGGATCGTTCTGCCCGGTGCCAGTGCAGCGGCCATCATAATATTGATCGTCGCACCGACCGAAACTACATCGAGGTAAATATGGCTGCCATGAAGATTCTCCGCTTTCGCTATGATAGAACCATGGTGAATATCCACATCTGCCCCAAGAGCTTTAAATCCTTTAAGATGCTGATCGATCGGTCTGCTGCCGATATTGCATCCGCCGGGAAGAGGAACTTCTGCATGCTTATATTTACCAAGCAATGCACCGAGAAGGTAATAAGAGGCCCGGATCTTCTTGATATATTCATAATCTACACTGAGATCACTGATCGTCGATCCGTTTATCTTTACAGTCGAACGGTTTACCCTTGTGACTATGGCTCCGATTCCGGATATTGCTTCGAGAAGCACATTGATATCCCGTACATCAGGAAGGTTTTCGATCACGATCGTCTCATCCGTCATGATCGCTGCCGCAAGGATCGCTAAAGCCGCATTTTTTGCTCCGGCTATATCAACCTCTCCTACAAGCGGATTTCCGCCCTTTATAATATACTGTTCCATTTTACACCTCTATTATTATACTCCTGAATGCGAACCGGACCCCCTCCGTCCAAATCCGCAATCTGTCCTAAGACATCCCTGTTAAATCCCCTTTTATGGTTTTATAGGAAATCAGTTAATTATTATAACAGCTTTTAAACCATAATGCAAGGCATACTACAAGCCGTATTATGTAAATCTATTGTCTGTTTGTCTTCGTTTTCTTTTTTTTGCGTACACTAAATCCGAAATTTCCCAAAGCTTTGCCCGTTCCCATATATTCACCATGCGAATATACCAGCATTCCTGCTTTATTCAGACAAAACTTATTATCATCATCGATCAGCTCCTCCGCAGCATGTACACAAAGCACATCCGCAATAAACATTACGTGAGATCCCAGCTCCTGCTTCTCTTTCACTCTGCATTCGATGGAAACCGGACATTCGGCAATCATCGGAGCCCCGACATATCTGCAGTGTTCCTTTGTCAGGTGCAGCTGCGAAAACTTATCCACATCTCTCCCCGATCTTACCCCGCAGTAATCCACCGCATACGCAAGATCCTCTGTGGAAAGGTTGATCACAAACTCACCCGTTTTGCAGATCATGTCATAAGAAAATCTGGAGGGTCTGACAGAAATATAAACCATCGGAGGATTGGTGCACACCGTGCCCGTCCAGGCTATAGTCAGAATGTTATCCCGGCCCTCACCGTCCGAGACGCTCACAAGTACAGCGGGAAGCGGATAAACCATATTACCCGCTTTCCACATTATTTTTTTCATCGGCACCGCTTTTTTCTTCATAAAACGGCCCCGTTAAAAATCGCTCTGCATTCTGACAGCCGCTTCCATCATCGCAGGTATCAGCTGCTTTTTGCGCGATACCACACCCGGAAGGATAAACGAACCATCCTCAGGCTTCTTATGGAAGGCTATCTCGGCCATCTCTTCACTGCCCTCGCCATAATAGATCAGCTCGGTCGTCTCATCTATGATGTTTGTCATCATAAAGTAGACCTTCTTGATATCGTTTCTGCCGCATTCATGGACAAGGAACGGAGTCAGCTTTTCTTTGATCATGATCAGCTCGTCCGCATCCATGGAACTGATCTGACCGACACCGAAAGTCACATCTCCCTCAGCCACAAATTTCTTGTAATCCTGGTAGAATATCTCCTCCGGAGATTTATCCTTCAGATTACTGCCGGCCTTGAACATCTCTTTGGAGAATTTTTCAATATCAATTCCGGCGATCAGAGCCAGGGCACCCGCCGCCATCTTATCCTGCAGCGTGCATGTAGGCGACCTGAACATCAGTGTGTCGGAAATAATGGCAGCGCATAACAGTCCCGCCATCTTCTCGGATATCTCCAGCTTCTGATCTCCGTAGATCTGATAAAGGATCGTAGCGGTACAGCCGACCGGCTGAAGTCTGAACGAGATAGGGGCCATCGTTTCCAGCGAACCCAGTTTATGATGGTCGATGATTTCCAGAATATCAGCTTTTTCGATATTATCCACAGCCTGGTCTTTTTCGTTATGATCCACAAGGATAACCTTTTTGCGCCTCATTGCAAGGAAATTGCGGCGCGAGATCATACCGATACATTTCCCGTTCTTATCGATGACCGGAAAAGCATTATGTTTCTTTTTGATCACCACATCCTGAATATCATCCGTAAAATCTTCCGTGCTGAACGTGATCAGATTTTCCGTCTTCATGATATAGCTGATCGGAATACTCTGGTTGATCAGCCTCGAGATCGTAAACGCATCAAACGGCGACATGATGATCACGATATCTTTTTCATGGGCAAGCTTTCGTACCTTCTCCGATACTTCTATGCCCATTCCCACAATGATACAGCTGACGTTCTCTTCGATGGCTGCCAGGTGATCTTCCTCCCTGTCGCCGACGATCAGCATATCATCCTCTTCGATATAGTCCCGCATCATATCGGGCCTTGCGGTACACACAAGAACCTTGCCCTTCACAAAATAACCATGCTCATTGCCTTCGATCACCTTGCCGTCAAGCGTTTCCGCGATACGACGGTACTGTGTTCTCGCATTGGAAAGAAGATAGCTGTCGGTTCTGTCCATGTAAGTCTGAGCGATATCTCCGACAGTGATGAGTCCTTCCAGAACTCCTTTTTCATTGCATATCGGCAGAGTAATGATCTTTTGTCTCTGCATCAGATCCCAGGCGTTCTTTAATGTAATACTTTTATTTGCCTCAGGAACCGTCTGAATATCCATATCTATTACCTGTGTACCGATATTCGAAACATATCCCGGAGGCTGTACGCCAAATCGATTCAGCACATACTCCGTCTCCTGGTTAAGCTGCCCGGCTCTTTTTGGAATAAATATTTTACCCTGAGTCGTCCTGTTTTTTATATCGGCATAGGCGATGGCGGAACATATAGAATCTGTATCCGGATTTTTATGCCCTATAATATAGATCTTATCCTGTCGCTTCATCGGCAGAATCCTCCGTCAATCAAGTTTAATATTTGCAAAAAGGGATGCCAGCGAGGTGGTAGCCTGCTCTTTCGATCCCGGAATATCAAATACTTTTTCCTCGTGAACCGGCTTCGGCGCTTCTTCCTCAGCCTGCTTCATGCTCAGACTGATCTTGCCGTCCTTGATACCGATCACTTTCACTTTTACTTTATCACCTACAGAAAGAACCTCTGCGGGAGTTTTGATCCTCTTTTCGCTGATCTGCGATACATGAACCAGTCCCGAAATCCTGTTACCCAGGTTGATGAAAGCACCGTAAGGCTGAATAGTCTCTACCGTTCCCTCGGTGATCATGCCGATCTGTACACTGGCGATCTTGTTCTTTCTCTCTTCTGCCGCCTGTTTTTTCAGCACATCTCTTGCAGAAAGGATAAGTCTGTTCTTTTCTTTATCTACATCAAATACGATGACCTGAATGTCTTTGTTGAGATACTCATTCAAATCTTCAACATATGAAAGAGAAAGCTTCGATGCAGGGATAAATCCTCTCACATCTTCCACGTAAGCGATAACGCCGCCTTTTACAACACCTTTTACAACGACGTCAAGCACTTCTCCCGATTCTTTCAGTTCCTGAAGTTTTTTCCAGGAAAGAACATCGTTCGCTTCTACCTTAGAAAGAAGAATATTTCCATGTCCGTCATCTTTTTTTACGACCGTGGCAGAAACTTCATCTCCAACCTGTACCGCTTCCTTAATACTGAAGCCCGGCTCTCTCGAATAATCCTCTGCCGGAATAATACCTTCCGCATAATACTTAAGGTCAAGAACTACCTCTTTTTCATCTACGCTGATTACTGTGCCTGTCAGGATATCTCCCTCTTCTACTGTCTTAAAAGAGGCTTCCAGTTCCTGCTCATAGTCTTTCATTGTTTCTGACATAAAAATTACCTTCCTTCCCTTCGGATATAATAAACCGGACCGGTTTTGAATAGTTGCCATTATCGTAACTGTTCAGTCACAAGCTCCTTCACAGTTACGAGGCCGGGCGCAGGCTCCTTTCGTCGCATTGGAAGTGCGCCCGGCCTTGGCTGTTCAACTTTTGTCTCACGCACCTCGCAGTAAATGCGAGGTGCTGACTGAATAGTTGCTGTTATCTATATTATACTATTATGTTTTGGCAATTACAAATAAAAAAAACT
Organism: uncultured Eubacteriales bacterium; assembly: GCA_902803345.1. The sequence continues at coordinate 17,478 of CADCPV010000220.1, forward strand.
CCCCTAAAAAGAGGAGCGCCCCGGCAGTGGTTTACCGGGGCAATTATTATGAAAAAAAATTTTTAAGTGTAATATAAATTACACTGTGGGCCTTTATTTGTTTGTTAGTATAATAACAATCAAATATGAACAATATATGAATTAAACACGAACAATTCGTAAATTAATAGATTAATTTTAGCATATTTGTATATATTAGTTTTATTTACATATTTTTTTTCGTTAAATACCAATATTTGACCTAAACAGAATATTTAATATTCATGAATTCTTTCATATTTGTTCATAAAATGTTTACATAGAAATCATTTTTCTCTCATATTTACTATATATACTGTAACCATAAAAATAATATAGCCAACATTATTTTTATAATTTCTTTTTCATATGTTGACAGTACAAGCTGTCAACTCTCCTTCCTTTTAACTTAAAAAGATAAAAAGTATCCGGATCTTCCACTGGATACTTTTTATCTTTTTAAGGACTTTTTTTTATTTTCTCTCTGCAAGAAGATCCGATACCCTCGCAAAGTCTTCGATCGACATCTTCTCTCCCCTGACAGATACAGGAATTCCGCATTCAGAAAGGACTTCTTCTACCTCTTCCCTTGTAAAATCAAGATTTCCCGCATTTTTTACCCCATTGGCAAAAGTTTTTCTTCTCTGATTAAAAGATGCCCTTATCAGATCAAACATCAGCTTTTTATCTTTTACTTTGATTCGGGGTTCTTCAAGCTTATCAAGGCGTATGACTGTGCTGTCGACTTTCGGCCTGGGAATAAAGCAGTTGCAGGGCACGTTTGCGACAATAGATGTATCGGCATAATAATTTACCGAAAGAGTAAGAGCTCCATAATCTTTCGACCCGGGAAGTGCCCGCATCCTTTCGGCCACCTCTTTCTGGATCATCACCGTCAGAGAACTGACAGGAATATCATTCTCCAGCAGCTTCATGATGATCGGCGTAGTAATGTAGTATGGAAGATTTGCCACGACCTTCACAGGCCGTCCTCCATTCTTTTCTTCCGCCAGCTTTTTGATATCCACCTTCAGAATATCATCATTGATGATCTCGACATTATCCCATTCTTTTAACGTATCCCGGAGAACAGGAATAAGAGCCTTATCTATTTCCACCACGATCACATGTTGCGCTTTAGCCGCAAGATACTGTGTCAGGGTACCGATGCCCGGTCCTATTTCCAGGACACAGTCATCTTCCGTGATTTCGGCACCCGAAACGATCTTCTCGATCACGTGAGAATCGATAAGAAAATTCTGGCCGAACCTCTTTTGGAATGCAAAATCATACTTTCTTATCACTTCAGTCGTATTTTTTGCATTTCCAAGATATGGTTCGGCCATTTTTTTCCTTCACTTTCTATTATTTTCCTCTGATGAAATCTCTTTCATAGAGAATAATAAATCCATTTTCATCTTTTCTCTTTTTCTCTGCGTTCTTCTGGAAGAGCTTTAATCCCCCTTTACTCTTTGCAATGGCGGCATCTACGATCTCTTTCACTGCTCCTATATTCATAGGCAGATCTTCCTTCTGGTTGATGCTGATCAGATTGTACAGAGCAAGCATTCCGTTGTTATCGATCCGATAACCGTTCTCCATCGCATATATGCGCGCAAAGTTGGCAAGCTCATCGTTGGTGAAGACCGGAATGTTAATGATCGAAGTAAACTTTTTGGCAAGCTTCGGATACCTTGCCATCATCTTCCTCATTCCGATCTTGTCATCCTCCAGAACAAAGATCATTCCTCCGGTATCGCCTTCCATCAATTTTGTCAGGTTTACCGCCGTCTCCTGTTCCAGCTGATTGGCATTTTCGATTACCAGAAAACCTCCGCGGAGCTTGGAAACTATTTTGTTGACATCTTTTCCGTTGATCTGTTCCGCAAATACATAGGCCACTTTCGAAGCTTTAAGATTGAGCTCTTTACAGATTGCCGGTATCAGACCCGATATCAGCCTGGTCTTTCCCGATTCCGCTCCGCCCATCACTATGATATTTCCGGTATTCGAAGTTCTGTCGGATGCCTGGATCTGAACATCACACAGCGCATCTATGATCTGTTCTCTCATTCCCGGAACTTTTACAAAGTAGGAAAACAGCTTTATCTCCTCTTCGCTCAGCTCTTTGCTCCTGGGGATAATGTCTACTTCTTCCGATGTATATTCCGGCTGAAGAGAAGCGATAAAGCTTTCAATCCTGTCTTCTTCCGAAATATCAAGATCGTCGTCCTCATCCTCGTCCTCATCTCTGATGACGCCTGTTATAAGATACTCTTCATCATCCAGATCTTCTTCATTTTCACCTTCGGCAATCTCCGCTGCAAGATCATCCTCTTTTTCTTCTTTTGCGACAGGATTCTCTTCAACATCTTCTTCCTCGAGAATCGTATTGAGGTCAGGCATCACCAGATCGGGAACTTCCTCCTGCTCTTCATTATCATCTTTAGGAGGAAGCTGCCTGGTATTCTGCTTAAGAGAACTGATCGATTTCTTTTCTTCCGAATTTATCATCTCTTCAATGATAACAGGCTCGTCTTCATCCTCTTCTGCAGGTTCTTTAACAGCGGCCGGCTCTGCTTTTTCTGTCGGTTTTCCGGGTATGGCTCCCGGAATTTCTATACCCTGAGCAAAAGCTGCGGCAAGAATAGTATCCTCAAGATTGAATTCTTCCTTAGGCTCTTCCGGAACCTCTTTTACTACCGGAGCAGCAGTTTTTTCTGCTTTCTTTTCTGTCCCTGACTCCCCGGAAACCTTCGGTATTCTCGGTACTTTGGTTTCTTTGGACTTTTTGGGTTTCCTGAACTCTCTTACAAATTCCTCTTCGTCCTCATCCTCAGATTCAAGCTCTATTTCATCCTTGGTTTCATCAATGTAAAATGCTTCCTTCCTCGGTGCACTTCTCATTGCCCGGGCAAATTTGAATTCAGGGAATTTAAATTCTATCTTTTTCTTTTTCTTCTTCTCTTCAGGTTCTTTTTCACGATCATCATCGGAATCTTCATCAAATTCTTCGTCCGAAACTTCACCGGAAACTTCATCCAAGTCTACGCCCGAAACTTCATCCGAAGTCTCATCATAGTCTTCATCCGAAATTTCATCATAATCCTCATCGGAGTCTTCTTCAAAGTCTTCATCAATAACTTTATTGAGTACTTTGTTTCGCTTCTCTTCCGATCCTTTCTCGTCCCTGATGCCTTCGTCTTTCTTTTTTAACGATCTCTTTTTCTTCTCAGGTTTTTTTATCGGCTCTTCTTCCGGCTCATCATAATCCGAAAAATCTTCGTAACTTTCTTTTTCCCGATCATCATCGTGAACATCATCATCGGCATAATCCGATGCTTCATCATCGATCAGATAATCATCAGAGTAATCATCGTCCTCTTCATAATCATCATAATCTTCTTTTTTCTTTTTATGCTCTTTTTCTTTCTCCTCGGTATTATCTGTTTTTCTTCCGCCGAAAAGACTTCTGAATCCTTTGGATATCTTTTCTCTGTAAGTCTCGGCACCGGCCAGATCTCTCTTATTTTCTGTGCTTATACTCTCGATCAGAGGAGCGCCATCGTCAAGAATATTTTCTTCAGGATCATCTTCAAAATCTTCTTCCTCAGTCTCTTCGTCATCGATTTCTTCCGGGATCTGCTCTTCGCCTGTTTCTCCGTACTCTTCGTCTGTTCCTTCTGACGCTTCATCTTCAGTATAATCCTCTTCCGGTTCCGAAATATCTTTATCAGATTCCTCTTCAAATTCCTCTTCTGATTCTTCTTCCGGCTCCTCTTCAGAAACGATCTTAGAACCTTTTCTCTTTAACTTCCCTGAGAATAGCTCAGACAGGAAGCCCTGTTTTTTCTTTCTCGGAGTTTCCGGAAATTCCTCACTGTCATCGTCATATTCTTCTTCGTCATATTCTTCCGGAATTTCTTCATGAACGACCTTGCGTTTTTTCTTCTTCGGCCTCTCTGTGACTTCTTCCGGAATCACTTCATGAACAACTTTGCGTTTTTTCTTTTTCGGCCTTTCTGCGACTTCTTCTTCCGGAATGAGCTCGGACTCTTCCTCAGAAGGCTCTGCGGAAATCTCCTCAGAAGCACTCTCAGGTTCTTCTTCGGGAAGGATCTCCGATTCTTCTTCATAAACAACTTCAGATTCTTCCTCAGGATTCTCTTCAGAAACAGTTTCGGATTCTTCCTCTTGAGATTCTTCCTCGTGAGGTTCCTCCGAAGTCTCCTCAGAAACGATCTCCCGCTCCTCTTTCTCTGCCTCTTCCGATATCTCTTCAGAAATATTTACAAACTCTTCCTGAACTACAGGACTCTCTTCTTCCGAAACCTCTTTTTTATCTTTTTCCTCATCATCGGAAGCGCTGATTTCAACCTCCTCGATGATCGTCTCTTTCTCTTCTTCCTTAGGTTTCTTCTCAGAAGCTTTTTTCTCTTCGCGAGCTCTTCTCTCCGCTTTCGCTTCGGCATCTCTTTCGAGTTTTTCTTTTTCTCTGTCAGTAATGACGCCCATCCGCTGCTTCAGCTCAAGAGCTTTCATTACATAAGGTCCGTCACTGAACCAGAGAACCATCTCGCTGCAGACTTCTTCACACTTGTCTTTTTTGCCGGCCATATAATAAAGCTTGGCCAGCTCATAAGACCATTTTTCTGTGAATTCCTTGCTCTTATACTCCTCAAGAACCTGAATCTGATCCTCAATAGGTGCCTTTTTTTCTTTAAGGATCTTATATTTAAGAACGCAGGCGGTATTGTCATTGGGAGCAACCGAACAGAATTCCTCATAATAATCCGTCGCCTCGTCGATCTCTCCCATTTTAAGAGAAACTTCAACCAGACGGTACAGTATATTTTTGCCTATGGATGCCCGATGATAAGCAAGAAGGAAAATATCTCTGCTGTCTTCATATCTCTTGTTAGCGGCATAAATTTCTCCGACAACGCAAAGAGTACGGACATTTTTTACGCGGCGCCAGTCAATGCTGTCCACCACTTCCATAGCTCCCTTGTAATCTTTTGCCTCTACAAGGTGGTTAATTTCATCAAGTTTAATACGAAATTCCTCTTTATCCACAATTTTCACCAACTTTCTGTCATTGCACTCATTGGTTAGTTTATCATACACATATTTACTTGTCAAAACATGTGCTTAACGTTCCCTTCACAACATGAAAAACCTTGTTGATTTCAAACTGATGACTGATAAAATCATCCAGACCCGTACATGTGATAATTGTCTGGATATCGTGTATACTGTCCAGCAGATAATTCTGCCTGCTGCTGTCAAGCTCCGACAGGACATCATCCAAAAGCAGTACCGGTGTATCTTTGATCCTCTTTTTCACCAGAAAGATCTCAGAAAGCTTGATGGAAAGCGCCGCCGTTCTCTGCTGTCCCTGAGAGCCATACTTGCGGATATCTATTCCGTTGACCGTCACGCACATATCATCCCGGTGAGGTCCTGTCGTCGTGGTCTTCATTTTCAGGTCTCTGTCCCTTGACGAAGCCAGTCTTTCCCTGAAATCCCCTTCTTCCACATCCGGCTCATACAGAATATGAATACTTTCCAGACCGCCTGTCAGATTTTGATGGATATCTTTGACGATCGTATTCAGTTCATCGATAAAAACTCTTCTTGCGGATATGATACGGTTACCATATTCCGTAAGCTGCTCATCCCAGACATCAAGAGTACTTCTGAGTCCGGGATTAAAAAAAATATCTTTCAGCAGTTTATTTCTCTGATTCACCACCTGATTGTAAGCGGAAAGATCCGAAATATACATATTTTCGAGCTGACACAGCTCCATATCGATAAATTTTCTTCTTTCGGAAGGTCCGCTCTTAATGACATTCAGATCCTCGGGAGAAAAAAATACCAGATTCAGAATACCCAGCAGCTCTCTGGCTTTACGTATCGGAATTCCGTTTATGGCTACACCTTTCGACTTATTTTTTTTCAGATGCATATCAATGCGATATGGCAGGTCATTTTTTCGTATCATAAGTCGAATATGTGCTTCTTCTTCTTTAAATCGGATCATCTCTTTATCTTTGCCGCCCCTGTGGGACTTGCTTGTTCCGCAAAGATAGATCGATTCAAGAATATTTGTTTTTCCCTGGGCATTATCACCGTAAAGAATATTCGTACCCCGATCAAAAGGAATTTCAAGAAATTCATAATTTCTGAAATTTTTTAGCTGTACGGATTCAATATACATG
>CADCPV010000221.1 GCA_902803345.1 uncultured Eubacteriales bacterium
CAGTACGCCAAAAACTGTCAGTACCCTCCACTTTTCCGGGCAGCCGTTATGGATCTTTGAACCGGGCAGTTTCTGCATCAGATTCGCTAAGAAGCGCCAGAAACGAAGCATATAATGCGCTGTCCCGGAAAATCCGAGACCGGTTTTCTGGAGGAATGTTTTTATGACTCCTTCCCCTGCGCCTGGTAAAAATCCGAGAAATACCGCACCGAAGAATCCGGTCAGTAAGGTCAGAGACAAAAGAGGCACCGAAAGCGCCGTTATCAGCGGCGCATACAGGGAGGAGGAAAAATTGTTCATGATCTGAACCGGCGCAAGAGATACCGGAAAGAACAGAAGCCGGACAGCCTGCCGCATCACGCCCTTGATGCCCCGGAAATATTCAAAGGCAAGCGGTGCCAGCACGCCGAAAGCATAAAGTGCCGCTAAATAATACTGCAGTGAAAGCGTAAACAGGTATCCGGGACTGCACAGAAGAAGCAGGGACAGCGCTAAAGATGCGCCGGACAGCAGGTCGAATTTCCTTTTGAAAACAGCCGCGAAATGCCGGATGACAAGCATAAGAAAGGCGCGAAGAAAAGACAGGGAGAAACCGCTCACAGCGGTATAAAACAGACAGGGCACGATCAGAAGCACTGCCCGAAAAAGCGGCCGGTGCTTCTGCCTTTTAAATATCCGCTCTAAAAGAGTCGAAAAAAGCGTCAGATGAAAACCGGACTGCAGCAGGACGCGAAGCATCTGCACCGCTTCAAACTCTTTTTGCAGCGCAGAAAACTCCTCGTCCCGGATTCCCAGAAGGAAGGCATTGAGATAGGCTGCATCCTCTTTCGGAAGACCGGATTCGATCCCTTCCTGCAGGAAACAACGAAAGCGATATGCTGCATCACGAAAAGGCAAAAGCGGCTCTTTCACCGTGACAACAGAAGCCTCCCGCATCATCAAAAAGCAGCCCGAAGCATCATAATAGCGCCGATAATCAAACTCGCCTGGATTTGTCGCCTGTGATGCGAGATACACTTCTCCTTCCGCAAGAAACGTTCCTCCGATCCGAAGATCCGGATGTTCCCCGTCCTGGAGCCTGACACGAAGAATCCCGTCATTTCGTCGTCCGGTCTGGATGATCAGGACCGCTGATTCTCCGCTTTCCCGGATATCCGTAAGCTTCCCTGTTGTCTTCAGCGGAACGCTTTCTCTTCCGCTTTCCTCAAGAAACAGACGAAGAGCGGGAGGCGCAAACCACAGCCGATACAGCCGGTTTTCCTTCCTCCCGTTCAGAATCAATATTGCGAGAACCAGAACCGCCAGCACAGTCATGCACGGGCGTTTCGTATTATTATTCCTCCCTGCTCTCCTGCAGTTCCTCCTCAGTCAGGATCAGATCGAGGTTCCGCTTCAAATTTTCCCTCAGATCGATCTGGTCCATGTACATCAGGTTCGAACTGCCGTTGATCGAAATCTGGACACTGTTGATCCCGGCGATTTCTGTCAGCGAGTCTACAATCGAATAGATGCAGACCTCCGGCGATACACCGGAAGCTTCCGAAAGCATCGTATCCGACAGATTGACATTGCAGACGCCCGAAACCGTACTGATCGAGAGCGCCTTTGTCGTAACAGGCAGCGTCCGGTAGGCATCCTGGTCTTCCGCATCCGGCCCGGCGATCAGCGAGTTCAGTACCTGTGCCTCCAGCGTCGTCGCGTTGGTATAGGTCACGGTCCTTGTCCGCGGTATCAGGCGGGTGCCGGTCTGATCCGAGAAATACAGCGTCGCTTCCGTCCTGGTATAGGCATTCAGACTGCTTCCGATCACATCGACAAAATCCGTACCGCGCTGCGGCCCTACGACGATGGTGTCTGCGATCACAAGGGGCTGTCCCTCCACACGGATCTCCACCGTGGAAATGTCCGGCAGCTGTGTAAATGTCCGGACCAGCGCCGCACGGAACAATAGTTCTTCTTTCTTTTCCAGTTTCGAATACTCTGAACTGAAATTCAGGATCAGGTTGCCCTCTTCATAGCGGTAATCCCGAAGTTCAGCCGTCTTCGGAACCGCACTCGAATAATTGGCCTCATCGCCGCCGGTCATCATATGCGTATAGATGGACCAGATCAGGTTGCTGTCATTGATATCATTGTCTAAAACCGCCTCCACCGGGCAGAGCGAGGCTTTTCCGAGTTCGATATAGTAGACATAGAATTTTTCCTCTTCCTGCTCCTGCGGTCTTTTCCCGGAACAGGCTCCGAAGAGGACCGGGATCAGAAGGACTGCGGCAAGGAGCCCTGACATCATCCGTTTCATCATCCTCTGCCTCCCGTATCTTTCACATGTTTTAAGGGAATTCGGACCGTAAAGGTCGTTCCCTGGCCTTCTTCGCTCTCCGCCTTGATGACGCCGTAATGCTGCAGGATAATGGTCCGGGCGATGGAAAGCCCGAGACCTGTGCCGCCGGTTTCGCGGGAACGGGCCTTGTCCACGCGGTAGAAACGCTCAAACACGTGATCCAGCGCGTCATCCGGGATTCCGATGCCGTTATCCGCCACTTTGATATAGAAATATTCATGGTCAGCGTCGATACTGACTTTGACGAATCCGCCGGTCTTGTTGTATTTGACCGCATTTTCGATCAGGTTCGTGACCGCCTGGGAAAGCTTCGGCTCATCAACATCAGCGGATACCTGACGGAAGCTTTCGTAAATCAGCTCGACATCCCGCTCCTCCGCGATCGGACGGATCCGCCGCAGCGTATCAAGGACGAATTCATTGATGTTGATTGTCGAAATGTTCATGCTCTCGGAGCCCTTGCCGAGACGGACCATCGACAGCAGATCGTCGATAATCGTGGATTCGCGGTCCACTTCATCCGAAATATCGCTCAGAATCTCCTGATACATTGCCTCAGGAATGTTGTCCTGACCTTTCAGGGAATCGGCAAGCACCCGGATCGAAGTCATCGGCGTCCGGAGTTCGTGCGACACGTTGCTGACGAAAAGCTCCTGCGACTCCTCTAAATCCCGGTAATGGTCGACCATCTGCTCGGCGTTCTTCATGACCTGGTCAATCTCGCTGTAGGATTTCAGATCACCCAGCTCCACGTTGAAATTGCCTTCATTCAGCCGCTCGATCTCCAGGGAAATCGTATTGACCGGCCGCACCAGAAGGTAGGAAACATAAATCGCGCCGAGGACCAGAAGGATCAGGATGATCCCTTCCACTAAAAGCATGCCGTTTGCAACCGAACGCACGCTGCCCCGGATCCAGCTTGTATCCGAAGACATGATCAGGGCACCGCTGATCGTCTTTTCCGAATCATTTTCCGCATAAACAGGCAGGACGAACTCCAGCATGTCGTCATCAGAGCGGTAATTCTGGTAATTGTTTCCGGAGAGCGCCGAGAATACGGCATCAGAAACACAGACCCGGTTCAGGTCCATGTGATAGGTATCATGTATGATGCGGCAGTTATCGTCCACCGCCAAAAGCCGTCCGCCGTAAGCGTCTGCATACCAGTTCAGCGTATCCAATTTCTCCTGCGTCAGGCTCTGCTGCAGCGTTTCAGACTCGCCGAGCTGCTTCGAAATGACGGAGAGACGCTGGAGAATATCGATCCGGCGCTGCTCGATCAGGCGCGACTCATAGGTCAGGACGACAATCAGGTGCAGAATGATAATCGGTATGATACCGGACACCAGAGAAAGCAGGATAATCCGGCTTCTCAGGGATTTAAACAGTTTCATCGTTCTTATAGAAATAGCCTACGCCCCACTTGGTCTGAACATATTTCGGGACACTCGGGTTTTCCTCAATTTTTTCCCGGAGCCGGCGGATATGGACGTCAACCGTACGCGCATCTCCGGGATAATCCGAACCCCAGATCATAGTCAGAAGTTTTTCACGGCTGTAAACCTTGTTGGGATTCGTGACAAGAAGATGCAGCACGTCAAATTCGCGGGCTGTCACATTCACTTCCCGGTTCCGGATGAAAACACGCTCGTTTTCCGTGTCAAGCCGCAGATCCCCGGAGATCACAACGCCCTTCTCCGGCGCTTCGGCTGTTCTCTTATGGTTGCGGCGCATGATGGCTTTCATGCGCGCCTTCACCTCAAGGATATTGAAAGGCTTTGTGATATAGTCGTCCGCGCCGTATTCGAGACCCATGATTTTGTCCATATCCTCAGATTTCGCGGTCAGCATGATAATCGGCATGTTGCTGAATTCCCGGATCTGCTGGCAGACCTCAAGGCCGCTCATTTTGGGCAGCATAATATCAAGAAGCACCGTGTCATACTCGGTCTCCCGCGCCATTCGGAGTGCTTCTTCGCCGTCATAGGCCGTATCAACCTCCCACTGCTCCTGCAGCAGGGAGAAACGAATTCCCTTGACAATCAGTTTTTCATCATCGACCACCAGAATCTTTGCCATACTGTCCCTCTATATCTTAACCCTGTTCTTTATCTTTTCAAATAGCGCTTCCCCGATGCCGGATACCTGCATCAGCTCTTCAATCGTCTGAAAGGGGCCGTGCTCCTTCCGGTACTGCAGGATTGCCTCGGCCTTCGTTTCCCCGATTCCGGGAAGCGTCATCAGTTCTTCTTTCCCTGCCCGGTTCAGGTCCACCTTTCCGTCCGAAAGCTGTACCTGTCCGGACGAATCTTCGCCCTTTTTCGGGAAATAGATCATTTCACCGTCTGTAAGCGGTTCCGCGAGATTAATGAGGCCTTCTTCCGCCTCTTGTGTGAGTCCTCCGGCGGCATCCAGTGCTTCATAGACCCGGCTGCCCAAAGGAAGCCTGTACACGCCCGGGTTTCGGACCGCACCGGACACATAAACGAGAAGCGATTCTTCCGTCTCCGGTTCAGAGGCCGAATCTTCCGAATCTTCATCACGGTCCGATACGCTCAGACGGTCATCCGCCATGAAATCCGTTTCCGGATCAGCGCCGGAACTTCTTCCTTTCAGTTTGATCAGGAACATCAGCCCTAAAAGCACGAAAAGCACAGCCCCGATCAGGGCTTTCCTGTACTCTTTTTTCATGTCTCAGAAAGATTGCCGGATCAGCTGTCAGATATTTAATTTATTTTACAGAATTCTGAAATAAATTACAAGCAGATTTTACAGTTTTTTCATTACTTTTTCATTTTAATCCGGATAAAGCCTCAAAAAAACCGAAATCTGTATAATTTCCTTCACAGTTCAGTTCAATTTCGTCCCACAGAAGCGCATTCCGGTACAATACCACTTTTTCTTCCTGCTCGCGGTAAAAGCCTGACCATCCCTTAAATGCACGGGCTGCAAGAATGTTGCGCTTATTGTTCAGGGAAAGCAGCGTGTTATAGGAATTGTTCAGCCGGATAATGTAGAATGAACCGCCGGCTTCGATGATCTCCGAGGTCTCGCCGTTCTGCATGGAGAAAACCTGTTCATCCAGCTTTGGAATCAGTTCCCCCTTTGCCGCAGAATAGCTGATATTCCGGTCTGTCGTACATTCCGAGGCGAGGCTTGTGAAGCTTTCGCCCTGAGAAAGGCGCTGAAGCACCGTCTCCGCATCCTCCCGGCTCCGAAGATGAATCACAGAAAAGTCCGCGACCCGGCTCTCTTCTTCACTGACCGACGACTCCTCCGGAGAAAGACGGTTTACTTCCTGCATTGCGATATAGTAATACCGGATCAGGCGTTCAAGGTCCTTTTCGGAAGCGCGTGTAAAGGTTTTGTCATCTTCCGACATTTTTTTGAAACACTTTTGTGCCGCATCTGCAATCATTTCCTCTTCGATGTCGGAAACCGGCAGTTTGTCTGCGGCCGCCTGTTCACCAAGATAAATCAGTGCACGGCACTCCCGGAAAACAAAATACTCCTTGATGTAGTCTTCATAGCGCATGCCGGACTCGACTTCTATATCCCAGAAGGTATTTCCCAGAAGTTCGGAATAATAGGATTCAAACTCCGTCTTATAGGCCAGACAGAGAAGCCGCACCTCCGCACCGGTCAGTTCCATATTGTCTGAGGCAATCAGGACCTCCCGGCCCGGAACCCAGTTCAGGCGCAGATTGCAGCCCGAAAGCGTCAGGCACAGAAGTAATATTGTCAAAAGTCTGATTCGTTTCATAGACAAACCCGGAAGCGTGAAATATTGGAAATCAGGTGTCCGCGGAACAAAGATGAACCGCTGACAAACACATCGACGCCGGCCTGTGATAACAAAGAGGCATTCTCGAAGGTAATGCCGCCGTCCGCCTCAATCAGCAAAGAGAGACCACGCATGTCCGCTTCCTCCTGCAGCACGCGGATCTTTTCGATTGTTTCGGGAAGGATCTGCTGGCCGCCGAAACCCGGCTCGACAGTCATGATCAGCACCATTTCAAGTTTCGAAAGGTAAGGAAATACAGTACTGACCGGTGTTTCCGGCTTGATTGAAACTGCTGCAGGGAGCGAGCAGGCGTGGATCTCGTCAATCACAGCATCTGGATCCTCCGCCGCCTCCAGATGGAAGGTGATCCGGTCCGCGCCGCAATCGGCAAATGACCGGATTTTCGGGAGCGGGTCCATAATCATCAAATGGACATCCAGCGGCTTTTCGGCGATTTTCCGGATTGCACGGATAATCGGCTGTCCAAAGGAAACCTCCGGCACAAAATGTCCGTCCATCACATCCACATGAATCCAGTCGCATGAAGAATAGTTCAGCGCTTCAATTTCTTTTCCGATGTTCAGAAAGTCGGCAGCCAGGATGGAAGGCGCAATCAGTTTCTTTTCCATCAGTACCTCCTCAGACTCGCGAGCTCCTCATAAATCCTTACATAGCTTTCGTAACGCACCTTCGAAATCCGGCCAGCCTTCACCGCTTCCCGCACAGCGCATTCCGGCTCATGGATATGCGCACAGGACCGCAGATAACGGCAGGAAGGAAGGTATGGTTTGAATTCGTTGAAATACAGGTCCAGTTCTTCCCTGTCGATAAAATCAATATCAACCCTGGTAAATCCCGGCGTATCGCAGAGATAGCTGTCGTCCCCAAGATAAAAGACTTCGGAATGCCGCGTCGTATTTTTTCCGCGGTCAATTTTCTTCGAAAGAAGTCCGGTCTCCATGATCTGGCCGCCTAAAAGCAGATTGATCAGGGAAGACTTTCCGACGCCGGAAGGCCCGGCAAGACAGGAAAAGCAGCCGCGCATCCGCTGCCGCAGCGCATCAATTCCGCGCTCTTCCCGAACAGAAATGAATTCTATCGGATAGGTGCTCTCATGGAAAGCATCCCGGATTTCCTGCAGTTCTTCTTCCGTACAGAGGTCACATTTATTGACAATCAGCACGACCGGGATTTCTGTATCATGCACCAGGCAGAGATAGCTGTTCAGCATATCGAAATTCGGTGCGGGCGTTTTTGCGGAAAAGATCAAAAAGATCTGGTCAACGTTCGCAAGCGCCGGGCGCACGAGCTGGCTGGATCTCTCCAAAATCCGGTCAATGCTGCCTGCATTTTCAATCTCAGAGTCAAAGACCGTGCTGAATTCAACACGGTCTCCGACAAGTGGTTTCTCATGATTTTTGCGGAATATCCCCTTGGCACGGCACTGATACAGCGCCGCACCGTCATGGACATAATAGAAGCCGCCGACACCGCGGATAATCCGGCCGGTCATGCCCCGCCCCCGGTATCTTCAGGAGTTTCGCCGCCGCTGTTATCCTCAGATGCCTGTGTGTCCGGAGGTGCTTCAGTATCAGAACTCGGAGGTTCTGTCTCAGAGGAACTCGGCGGTTCCGTCTCAGAGGAAGTCGGCTCTACATAACGGAACACTGTCATCGTAACGGTTTCACCGGCCTTCAGCGGGCTCTTTCCTTCCGGACTGATCGATTTTACAATATTGTTCTCGTTCGGATCGGAAGTTGTTTCATCGAGTACCACAACGACATAACCGGCTGCTTCAAGTGCCTGCTTTGCTTCTGCTTCCGGAGTCGGATACCCGACGTCAGGAACGAGCGGAATTGCTTCATACGCCCAGTACACCAGGTCTACCGTAAAGGGCTCGTATGCGATGCTCTCGCCTTCCGAAGACTTCGGCGGAGCAGGAATCACGGTTCCGGGCTCAACAGACTGAGACTTGATCAGCAGGTTGTTCTCTTCCACATCGGTCGTCTCGGCCTTGACTTCTCCAATCACAAATCCGAGCGCATCGGCCTGTTTCTGCGCGTCTTCCAGTGTGCCGCCCACAAGGTTCGGCATCAGGGTCTGCGCCTTCGCCACTGTCAGCGTAATCGGATCCCGGAGCGGCCAGTAGTCGCCTTCGACCGGATCCTGCAGGGTGACAGTGCCTTCCGGATATTCGGCGTTCACTTCTTCGACGATCTCAACCGTAAATCCGACAGCATCCATTGCCGCGGTTGCGGCTTCGACATCCATTCCGATAACGCCCGGCACCTGTTCCATCTTCGGTCCAAGGGAAACAACGATATCGACGGACGATCCGTTCCGGACTGTCGTTTCCGGAGCCGGCGACTGACCCATAATCAGGCCTTCATCCACTTCGTCGCTGTATTCCTCTGTAATATTGCCGATTGTCAGCGCGCTGTACATCAGTTTTGTCGAGACATCGCCCTTATACATGCCGTACAGGTTCGGAACCGCTACGAATTCCGGTCCAAGACTGTAAATAACCGTAACGGTATCGCCAGGCTGCACAAGTCCGGAAGACGGATCAATCGAAATGATGTGGTTCGCCGGCGTTGTACTCGAATAGGTCTTCTCATAGACGAAATTGATATCCGGATAGTTTACGGCGTCGTTCTTGAATGCCGAAAGCGTTCCGCCGACATAATGCTCCTGGATCTCAAACTTGTCCGAGCCCTGGGACATCATGATGACAATCGTGCTGCCCTTCTCGACAATCGTGCCTTCCGGATAACTCTGCTTGATGATGTACATCTCAGGATATTCATCCGAATAGCCGAACTGGGAACCGAGTTTCGCCTCAAGGCCGGCATCCTTCAGCCGCTGGATTGCTTCTTCGTAATAGTAGCCGATGACATTCGGGACAATCGCATCCGTTTCTTCATTGAACATTTCCGTTTCCTTGGTAGAAAGTTCAATGAATTCCTCGGTGGTCGTTTCAGTCTCGGTTGTCGGCGCTTCTGTCGTTCTGGTTTCCGACGCAGAAGTACTGGTCGGCCTCGTGACTGCATTCTGGTTGCAGCCGGAAAGTGTCACAAAGATGTAAATCAGAAGGCAGATAATGACCGCCCCGATCACGATGCCTGCGATCAGAATGATCCGGTCCATCAGCGGCTTTTCGTCTTCCCGCATATCTTCCGCGAAAAGATCATGGTTTTCTTCCTTCTGTTCCTCGGTGTCCGCTTCATCAAAATCCTGGTCCGGGCTGAGCTCGGTAAAATCAATCACCGCGCCGGCGGAGCGATGTTCCCGGATGCCGGGACGCTTCGGCTTTTTCTCTTCGCTGTCAATAATCGTCATGGCCTGCCGGCGTGCCGGTGACTCGGAAACGGTTTCGGGAAGATCCGGTTCCGTATCAAAATCGACATCATCCCCGGGAACTGCCGGGACATTCGGCTGGAACAGCGGCGTGCCCTTCCGCGGACGGGTCCCGCCGTCTGATGCTGTGCTCTTCGCAGACGCTGACGTCTTCGAAGATGCGGGTATTCTCTCGCCAGATGCAGGCTTGTCAAAGGAGGAAACGCGCTGGGATGCCGCGGGTCCTGTAAATACCTGTGTTGTGGATTTCAGGACTGTCTCCTGCTCCTGTTTCTCAAAATTGAAAGAGGGGTTCGCAACCGCAATCCTTAGATCCTGCAGAAGCTCCGTGCAGTTATGATAACGGCGCTCCTTGGATTTCTGGGTTGCCCGGAAAATGATCTGCTCCAGAGCAACCGGGCAGTCCGG
>CADCPV010000222.1 GCA_902803345.1 uncultured Eubacteriales bacterium
CTGGACTTGTCGGAATTCCTAATCCATGGGTGGAAACGGATGCTGAAGGGTTGATGCAGACTCTTGGTTTGGAATTTGATGTACCGGAAGAGGCTGAAGATGTGATATTTCGTATGAACGAGTCCGAACAGCTGGCAGAGATGCAATTCGTTCTTTATGAAATGCCTTTTACCGCACGGATCAAGCCTTCCGGTCTGGAAATGGAGGATATCAGCGGACTCAATTATAAGTGGGAATATGAAAAAGAATCTGATGATCACTGGTTCAGAGAGAAAATCATGAGAGCAAGAGATGGAAAAAATACAGTCGAGGCATTTCTGTGGTTTGATATAGTCCCGGGACTGACTTATTCGATTTCCACGAAAGCTCCGGATCTGGATGGTTTCGACATCATAGCAGTCGCTCAAATGGTCTGGCATCAGGCTCAGGGAAATGATTGATCTGCTCAGACAAAAAATCAGAAAGAACAATGAAGTGACCCGGATAAAGTCGTCTGGGACTTAGCCGGGAAGCACTCTGCCATTCCCGCCGGACTGTAAAGCATAGTATCTTTACAGTCCCTTTTTTTAGTGTGCGGAAAGAGTACTACTGCAAAGGCACCTTTTTTACTCGTTTGATGCTTTATTTTCGGGGGAGTTGATAAAATATCAGTATCTTACTGTACAGATGAAAGGAGTGAAATGAAGGCACCATTTTCGGAATACCTTACATCACTGGTCCCGGGCCTGAAAAAGCTCGTGGATATCCTTGGTGAAACTTATGATTATGTGAGCGTTCTTTCTACGGATTCAAAAGGACTTGCTGTCGTTATTTCGCAGCACGCGAAAACGGTCAGCAACCAGACCATGACGACTGAACGGGGAACTGTCGTTCGTGTTTATAAAGACAGGCTCTACAGCGAATATGCGCTGAATGAATTCGATCCTGCTGATCCTGAAGCTGCGGCTGCAGAGATTAAAACTACATTGGACGCTCAGCTTGCAGTGCTGAAAGCATCGGGCGCTGCCGTTTATGAGACTGATCAGCTCCCGGATGAACCGCTGGAGCTTTTCGTCGAAAAGGAAACAGAACAGCTTCCGGAAGAGTGCCGGCTTTCCGACCTTGTTGAAAAGCTCTCCGCAATCTCCGAAAAGGGTATGGGAATGTCGGAATATATGCTGGACTGCATTGCAAGGGCGCAGTCCACGCATATCTGCAAGCTTTTCCTGACGAAGAACCGTTATCTCCGTCAGAGCTACGTTTACAGTGAAGGCTCTGTAGCGGCGATTGCTGCAAAAGACGGGCAGAACAAATTCGGATATAAGGGCATATCCGGTCTGGGCGGTCCGGAGCTCTTTGACATGCTTGAGGAAAAGCTTGAACCTGCTGTTAAGAATGCGGTCGATATGCTCAGTGCTGAGCGGATCGTCCCGGGCGAATACGAGATCATTACCTCACCCGAGATCACCGGTCTGATCGCTCACGAGGCTTTCGGGCACGGTGTTGAAATGGATATGTTCGTCAAAGGCAGGGCACTTGGTGCAGATTATATCGGCAAACGGGTCGGTTCAGACCTTGTGACCATGCATGAAGGAGCCCTTTGTGCGGAAAATGTCACCAGTTTTGAATTCGATGATGAAGGAACACTTGCCGGAGATGTCATTGAGATCGATCACGGCATCCTGAAAGCCGGGATCTGCGATGCCCTTTCGGCGCTGCGTCTCGGAACAGTCCCGACCGGAAACGGAAAGCGGGAGAACTTTGAGCACAAGGTCTATACCCGCATGACAAACACTATCTTCGATTCGGGTACCGATTCGCTCGAAGATATGATCAGCTCTGTCAAATTCGGATATCTCCTTGAAGATATGGAAAGCGGTATGGAAGATCCCAAACACTGGGGCATCCAGTGTATCCTGCAGATCGGCCGGGAGATCAAAGACGGAAAACTCACGGGTAAGATCGTTTCCCCGATCGTCATGACCGGCTATGTTCCGGATCTCCTCGGCAATATCAGCATGGCCAGCCCGGACCGGATGGTTTTCGGGAACGGCGGCTGCGGCAAGGGCCATAAAGAATGGGTAAAGGTCTCGGATGGAGGGCCGTATCTGAAGACCATAGGGAGGCTCGGATAATGGAAAAATATATTGAGATCCTGAAAAACTGCGGAGCTGATTCCTGGGAAGCCGTGAAGACGAAAACAAAAGGCTGGGAGTTCTATTTTATCGGACACAGACTCGATCAGAACCGTGCGAAAAATGTAGAATATGTTACGCTCAAAGTCTATAAGCTGAGCGAAGACGGTCAATTTCTCGGATTCGCCTCTGCAAAGGTCTCTCCGACGGAAAGCGAAGAAGCACTGAAAAAGATAGCTGCGGATCTGGTATATCAGGCAGGCCTGGTGAAGAACAGGCCGTATAAACTGAACGCTCCGAAGCGTTTTGAACCGCTGAATGTGAAATTGCGGCCGCTCGCTGAAGAAGCTGCCGATTTCATCAATACGATGAACAGCATATCCGAAACCGAAACCGAGGACCTCAACAGCTTTGAGATCTTCACCAATCAGGTTGAAAGACGTCTTGTAAATTCCGAGGGCGTTGATGTTACGGAAGTCTATCCGACTTCAATGCTGGATGTTGTTGTGAACGCCAGAAAAGACGATCATGAGATCGAGCTGTACCGCCTTTATGAGGCCGGAGGCTGTGATCCAGTGAAGATCAGACACGATATCGAAGAGCTGCTGCAGATCGGGAAAGACAGACTGGTCACAGCTCCTACTCCGCATCTCGGAAAGGCTCCCGCGGTGTTTTCGACCGATGCAGCGCTTCAGATCTACAGTTATTTTCTGGATAACCTTAACGCGGCATATCTTGTCCGCGGTGTCAGCAGCTTTGAAATCGGAAAGCCCATCGCGGAGGAAATCAGCGGGGATAAGGTCACGCTTGAATCGCTGCGTTATCTTCCGGGTTCACCTGAGAACTTTGCCTGTGATGCGGAAGGCGC
>CADCPV010000223.1 GCA_902803345.1 uncultured Eubacteriales bacterium
AACCCGTTCCGTTGCCGGTGCCATAACTCGCGCCGTAACCCCTGCCACTGCCTGCACCGTAACCCACGCCATTGCCGGAGGATCTTATTCTGTTCGGTGCCTCCATCTGAGCAGGAGTGCCGCATCTGGTACAAAATTTAGCACCGGCCATAATCTCCATCCCACATTTTTTACAATACATTGTTCCGTCCTCCCGAAATACTTTCACCTGTCTCCCCGCAGACAATATTGCGAAACAAGAGTTACAAGTTTCTGTAAACAGCAAAAACAATTGCTCCAACCAAGGTCACCAAAAGCAGTCCAATCTCCGCCCTGGAATATTCCGTCCTGCCTGTCTGTATAACGCGATGTGCCCTGTAGATTCCATAAGGAATGAAAAAAGGCATCAAGACGAACAAAAACGGGTTGGCAGAATAAGCATCTGCAAAACGAAACTGCAACAGAGCGATACAGTAGTGCGTAATCCCGCACCCCGGACACAGGTACCCTGTGAGGAGCCTGAAAGGGCAGGGAATCCCAACACCCGTAATGCAGACCCAGAAAAAATAAACCACTCCGATTCCAAGAATTCGAATACCTTCCCGCAGGAATTGTCTCCGGCGGACGCTGACAGCATCGCTTTTCACCAAACCTGCACGCCTTTTGCTTATATCTGGCAGGATAGCTGTCCTATATCTGGCTAACTGCCCCCCTGACTCTCTTTTTATTTCCATCCTACACACCTTACTATAGAGATATTGCAATGCGCACATTGTATCATCAAAGACCTTTTGGTGAAATTCCGGAATCACACCATAGAACATACTACTCTGTCAGTTTTAAACTCATGACCCGATTCTCTATGGCCGACGCACAGACAGACCCCTCCGAGTCTATTTAGCTATCATCCCCAAATCATTCATCAACTCTATAGATAAACCCCGGATCATAATACTGTAGCTCAAATGCGTCTGTCGTCTTTGAATAGGTCCTCCGGATTGATCTGATCGTTTTCTGTCCCAGCCTGTAACAACCTGTAATATAACTAAAGCATCTAAAAAAGAGCGCAATCAGTCCATCCTGTTCATCCAGTGACGCACAATGATAGTGGAAGCATTCATTGATCACTTCCGGTTCAATTTGAAACTGAGCAATTTGTATGTCTCCATAATAGATTGGACTGCAGTTGCCTTCCCTTCCCAATCCGATTCCGAAGCGACGGTAATCTTTTCCATAGATACTCATTGCATCAAAAGAAGCTTCCTAAAGAAGCCTCTTTTTAATTCCTTATGGTATATAACTCCTGCCTGGTCTCTATTGATTTCAATTACATACACGTTTTTGGGATCATGTGGAGTCACGATATTAATTAAGTCTGGGCTTCGTTTAAGTGAAAACTGTACATCACAAAAAGATCCATAAATGACACCTGTCGTTAATTGCTATTTAAGAATCCCGCTTACTCTTTTTCAACAATTACTCCATCACGCAGCTCCAGTTCTCCAAGAACTCCCAGAACTTCTTCCCGATAAGCGAGCTCCTCCCCGTCCTGAAATCCTATGAAAAAAACTCTGTCAATGGCATCTCTGTCAAAGAAGAACATAGAAGTCGGATTTATTATTCCTTCCGGGTAATAGCATGCAGAGTAATCGTATATTTTTTCGTCCCCGCTCTTTGCCTGAATTCTTCCGCATATCATGACTCTTTTTTCGCCGCCCTTTAATAAAACCACCGAACCGATCGGAAGCAAATCCTTGTACATTTTTTCTCCTTCTACTATTTAATGCTTATTAAATGCTGTTCTCCAATACATTTTGGCATGCCCTGCTTTTGATTACAGTAGTATCTACGCCAAATTATGTATTATTAGCAATAATTATACTGAACAGATACTGGTTTTAAAAGCCACTTCAAAACAGCTCATTTTATCTTTCCCATGGCCACTTAAAGTTGCTCCAGTCAATATCAACTTTCAGCCCAGCTCCAATTCCAAGACCTGCCTTGATCTCTCCTGAAACACAACCAATCCCAACTCTGCCTTTTGCACCAATTCCAGCGCCACCGGCTTTGCCTGAAGCTGAAACATTGACCTTTACTCCAAAAATAGTTAAACCACCCGCTATTTTCCCTTCTGCCAGATATGCCTCTGCTCCTACCTCTCCTTCAATTCCCAGGGTTTGCTTCAATTCTCCCGTGTTGGAATCTTTATAAGTAATGACACCAGCCTGTGCCCCTGCAGATGCTTCGGCATTTGCAAGAGATCCGGAAGCCTTCGCATTGATATTATTGTTATCATCTCCCGCCTGGAGGGATGCTTCTCCTGAAGCTCCCTTTGCTTTTGCTTCAACTTTTGCCTTAACTGCAGGAGATAGTTTTCCATCCTTATACAACGAGGCACCAATCTCGCCTTTTGTGGATCCTTCACCGACGTTTCCCTTGACTTTTCCCTTCACAAATCCGATATTTCCCTCAGCATTTCCCTTCACAAGGGATCCTTCCGCACCAGCAGAAACACCGATTGAGGCCTCTTCCAGCCTGCCATTTTTGTATTTAAGGCTTGCTCCTCCTTTTGTTTCAGCCCTACCATTCAGAAAGCCAAATCCGGCACTCCCTCCTATTATGCCCGAAGGAGCATTTACACTCTTTTCAAACACACTTCCCTCAACTTTTCGTCCGCTGAAGCGCCATCCTGACCCTGCTTTGCTATCAGGTTTTGCTGTTACAGTACCGCTCGTGTTGATCCTGCTATTCTTCTTTTTCCGGGCTGCTTTCTTTCCTGTCCCAACATTCTTAGAATTTTTTCCATTCGCAATCTCATTTTCTGTGGAAGAGTATAACAGTGCAATCTTTTCCATCCCCTGACCAAACTGTCGAAAGGTATTCGCCTGGTTTTGCACTTTCCCGGAGATCCTGTTTAAAGTTGTTCCCACTAAATCTGCATTTGAGAGATAATCTTTTAGTGAGGTACTGACTGCCTGAATTTCTTCCGAGCATCTTTCCAGACTGTCTCCAATTTGTCCGAACGCTTCTTCTGTATCCTTCAGACTGGCTGGTTTTATATTGAAATAGGACATCTTTTACACCCTTACAATCATGAATACGTCCGCTTTTTCGCAATTTCATAGTTATGCATCTCTGCATCGTATGTATTCTTTGCAATTCTTCGTATAGCGGCAGCAGCCTTTCTGACTTCCGCTACCGATTTTTTAACATTTTCCTGCAGCTTCCCACATTTTCGAACATAACGATCTGCGTTTTCACCCATCCATTTTCCCCGGAATTCCGCCACAACATCAACCAATCTTGAGCTGCCCTGCTGCTCCATGACATCTGCAACCCGTTCCAGCCTTTCAGCCAGTTTCAAAGCTTGTCTGTAATTGAATTTGATAGTAGATAGATCTGACATTTATTCATTCCTCATCTATGATAATCATCAAATAATCATATCTGTTGACAGACTGCCAGTTAATTCATAGTTTTCCTTTTCATTGATTTCGTATATGCCTGCCATTTGTAAGAGCTCCGGAGTATAAGCCTTCAAATATGCAATGATTTCTTCTGCTTCCTTCATACGTATTTCATAGAGAGATCGCCTCTTTTCTCCAGCATTACCAATCCAATAATTTGCCGTAGATGCAGCTGTTTTTTTAAGTTCTTCAAACTGAGACGAAAACTGTTCAACAATCGCCGCCACCGTCTCTGCCTTTGCTCTCATTGTTTCCGTATTTACTCTGATTCTGAAATCATTTCCAAACTCTGACATCTTTCCTTCCCTCGTATGTTCCGCCCTTCAGTGTTTGAATCTTATCAACTAATCCAATCAGGCATCAAATTCTGGAGGCGCAACATATGCGTGATAACTTATGACGACTCTATTTTTAAAGAATTAATTATCTCTTCGACCTGATCCTCGCATACCCCGTACTTCTTTCGAGCCTCTCTAAGATCGCTCAAGTCTGTTCGCAAAAGATCCAAAAGACCTGTTATTTTTTCAGAATCAGCCTCAAATCTTTCAAGAAATGTCTGTCTGGCAATTCCTTCCCACATGTTTGTAAGATTTATTATTTCTTCAAACACCTTTTGGTGAGATTCCTCCAGCTGCGTCTGCAGCTCTGAGATATATTCAATATCTGACTTAAAGGCAGTCAGGTCATTTGCAATCTGATTATTCTCTATCACAATCATCTCCCTTCAGAGGGCATTTGGGTAACTAAACATTACAGACTTCTTATGCTACTCATCTCCGGCGGTTTTCCAGTCTGAATTTCCGACATACAGACACTTCTGTGTCTAATTTGGCATTTTTTTAATAAAAACCCCATCCTGCGGACATTTTCGCCGCAAAACGGGGTTTTCTTTTGGGTAATTGCCGACACTGGAAACGATATTACATCTTTTACACGATTACATCTGCGGAAAGCGACTGAGCAACTTCCGCATTCTTCGTCTCAGCGTCGATATATGCGGCTGCCATCTCCTGAAGATCCGCGCTGTGCTCCTGAATCATCTTGAACATTTTGTCCATATCGTCCTGAAGTCCCTGGAACTTGCTGATGTAGGCTGTGGATGCTTCTCCCTGCCAGGCACTTGTGAGACTTGTGACCAGATTCATCATATTGCCGGTCAGGGTCTGCAGACTGTTTGCCTGCCCGCCGAACTCCCCAGCCGTACTCATAAGCTGTTCCGGATTAACCTTGATAATTCCTTCTGCTGCCATTCTATTTTCCTCCTGTCAAATGGATAATTGCTGATTCATGAACCCTTGCATCATCTAATCTGACCCCCGTGATTCGGGATCAATCACTGGTATTTTCTCGTGCTGGCAAGTTCAATATTCTTGTTCTCTGCTTCAGCATATTTTGCCATTGCCTGCCGCAGAGCATTGA
>CADCPV010000224.1 GCA_902803345.1 uncultured Eubacteriales bacterium
ACCGTTGACATCTTCATGTCCGATCATCAAAGCTGCCTCAATTTCGGAGTGCAGTATGCGGATGTGTATCAGGTTGGATAAGAAGAGGGACAGAGGGACATTCACTGCATCCCACTGATCAGCTAAGATCAAATTTCATTATGCAGAGTAAGAAGGAGACAGGGAATGAACCTCTGTCTTCTTTTTATTGATCCGCGAGGACAGTCCCCTGCCCCTAAGCTGTCTTTACTGTGAAAGCACCAAATATTAAACTCCAAAAACTGATACTGCAATCGGTCAAAAGGTCGTTTAAGAAGTCGAAGATTAAGCACCGATCCAATGCTCAGCTGCAACTGCAGAGAAACCCCGGGTGCTTTGCGATACAGCGCCCTGGGATTTTTCAATCCGTCAGTTCTTTACCATTGACGGGAGATGGGCTGTTATGACTATACTGTTTATAAAGAGGATGTTTTTCTATTCTGCGTTTTGACCGCAGGCGGAAAGAATTGCCGAAAACGAGGATCCGAAGATGATTGTTTATGATGGCATCAAGAAAGACTTTATCAACAGCGTGGAAAATGACACGATTGCTGGTGAAATCAGAGATCGTATTCTGCAGAAAATGGGCAGACACACTCCGGAGAATGAATTCAAGTCATGGGTTCATTCCATGGAATATATGTACAAGGCGATGAATGACCCGGAGATTCCTTCTGATGCCGGGGTTGCAATTGAATTCAATATTCCGCAGACCGCCAAGAGAGTAGACTTCATGATCTCGGGATATGATGAAAGCGGAAATCCCGGAATGGTGATCATTGAACTGAAGCAGTGGAGTAAGCTGGAAAAGGTCGATAAAAGTGATTCACTTGTGGAAACATATACAGGCAACGCATTTAGAAAGGTCGTCCATCCATCTTATCAGGCATGGTCGTATGCACAGCTGATTTCTGATTATAATACCACTGTTCAGGATGATAATGTCAGGCTGGAACCGTGTGCATATCTCCATAATTATGAGCGGCAGGACAATGATCCTCTTGATGACAGGCAATATGAAGCCTATACGAGTCAGGCACCGGCTTTTACAAACGGACAGATTCCCCTGCTCAGGGCTTTTATAAAAAGGTGCGTGAGAAAAGGCGATCATAAAGAAGTACTGTATCGCATTGATCACGGGAAAATCCGTCCTTCCAAAAGTCTGCAGAATGCCATCGCTTCAATGATAAAAGGCAATAAGGAATTTATCATGATTGATGAACAGCGGGTGGTCTATGAAGAAATCATCAAGATTTCTGAAAAGTGCCGGAATGATCACATGAAGAGAACGGTGATCTGTACGGGAGGTCCCGGAACCGGCAAAAGCGTGATTGCCGTTCAGCTTTTAGCGGAACTCACACAACGCGGACAGTTCGTGCAATATGTTTCCAAAAACAGTGCTCCCAGGGATGTTTATAAAGTTAAACTGAAAGGAAAAGTGAAGAAGAGCAGTGTCGACAATATGTTCAAAGGCTCCGGCACATATACGGAGGCCGGGAGAAATATGGTTCATACATTGCTTGTTGATGAAGCGCATCGGCTGAATGAAAAATCCGGCATGTTCCATAATATGGGAGAGAATCAGATTAAAGAGGTGATTCATGCGGCCGGATGCTCCGTCTTCTTCATCGATGAGAGCCAGCGGGTCACAATGGATGATATCGGCTCTGTAGAAGAGATTAAAAAATGGGCAGACGAAGAGGATTCGATCATCTATGAGATGGAACTGGTGTCCCAGTTTAGATGCAATGGTTCGAACGGGTATCTTGCGTGGGTCGATGATGTTCTTGAAATACGAAATACAGCCAATTATACACTGGAGGGTCTGGACTATGATTTTCAGGTCTTTGATTCTCCGGAGGAAGTGCGCAGGAACATAATCGAAAAGAATAAATTGGCTAATCGGGCCAGAATTCTGGCCGGTTATTGCTGGAACTGGCCGAAAGAGCATCGAAATGATACCGGATTTCACGATATTACGATCGGCGATTTCGGAATCAGCTGGAATCTGGATTCCGGTGAGGCATTTGCCATTGGAGAAAACTCAGTCAACGAGGCAGGTTGCATCCATACCACACAA
>CADCPV010000225.1 GCA_902803345.1 uncultured Eubacteriales bacterium
AAAAACATTTATCTGCAATACTGGTGCTGATTCTTTTGGTTTCCGCACTGACCTGCTTCGCGTCGGCAGACGAAAGCAGCGATCTGCCCTTCACGCTCGTTGCACCGGGAAACGTCGCAGTGGCCTGGCTGGAGGAACGCGATTCTCCAACGACCATGAGATTCACGCTCAGCCTGACGAACGAAATGACAACGTTCTGGTCGAAATGGAACGCCTGATAAGACCTGTCGGAGTAATTATACTGATGCCGAAGTACCTTTTCGGCTCTTGACAAATCCTGAAAAACAGTTATACTAATACCTACAGCGTTGATGAGGACAGTAGCAGACCGGATTTTTCATGAAAGCGAAGGGCGGACGGTGGAAGCGCCCCGATGAAAAGGTCCTGTGAAAACCACCTCGGAGCGGCCCCAATCCGGCCCGTCCCTGCCGCGTCAGTGCAGAAATGAAGGCGGAAGCGATACAGGCTTTCGTAAATAAGGGTGGAACCGCGTGAATTTCACGCCCCTTGCTTGAGGATTTCAATCCTGGCAGGGGGCGTTTTTCAGTCCCGCAGGGACAGGTATCGGGAGCATATTGAGGTTGAAGCACCTCGAGCCGAGGGTTATCGTACTGCTCCTGAGGCGTATTGGAACCTACGCCGAAGGGGCAGTGTGATCCCGCAGGCGAGTTCTATGGCGGTATGTCCCTGCCGGAGCATGATTATGAGGTACTGTTGGATGCTGAAACAGAAATGCCTGGAGGTAATTGTCATTATGGGAATTCTGGCTTCTCTGAGCAGCCTTTTCGGCTGCACGCGGAAACCGGCCGGTGAACAGGACGGTGTAAAGGGCTCCGTCGGTCTCGGGGAAAAAGCCGTCGACAATGAAAGCGGCGTGACTGGCTTTTCCTATTACTACGCTGAAAGTCCGCGCGGCGAAAACTATTCCTATCAGGTCAAAACCGAAGACGGGCAGCTGGTCTTTCTCTATGAGAACATCGAATACCGGGACCGGGGCGAGATGAAGATTCCCGTGACAGATCAGCTTCTCCAGGATCTGACGGACTTATACAAATCCCTCAGGCTCGCCGAATGGGACGGTTTCAGCCGCTATAATACGCTGGAGCAGGACGGTTACAGCTTTACGCTTTCCATTTCCTTTGCCGACGGAAAGGACATGAGCGCGAGAGGGGAGAATGTTTTCCCGGAGAGATACAAGGAATTCAAAGCAAAACTGAAAGAGATTTTCGGGCCGCTTTGTGAAGAGGCAATCGGGGAAGAATAGGAAGATACAGAAATATATCATAGAGAGGAGAACATTATGAAAATCACACTGAAAGACGGCTCTGTAAAGGAATATTCCGAGCCGAAGTCCGTATTTGAAATCGCAGCTGACCTTTCCGAAGGCCTGGCGCGCGTTGCCTGCGCAGGACTCGTGAACGGCGAAGTCGTGGATCTTCGCACCGTTATTTCCGAGGACGCGGAGCTTCAGATCCTGACCGCTTCCGATCCGGAGGGCGGCCTCTCGACACTGCGGCATACCTGTTCCCATGTTATGGCTCAGGCGATCAAGCGCCTGTATCCGTCGGCGAAGCTTGCGATCGGCCCGAGTATTGACAACGGATTCTATTACGATATCGATTTTGAGGAACCGATCACGGCCGAGGACCTGCCGAAGATTGAGGACGAGATGAAGAAGATCGTCAAGGAAGCGCTGCCTTTGGAGCGTTTTGAACTTCCCCGCGAAGAGGCGCTTGCTTTGATGAAAGAAAAGGAAGAGCCTTACAAGGTCGAACTGATCGAAGACCTTCCGGAAGATGCCGTCATCAGCTTCTACAAGCAGGGTGACTGGGTGGACCTCTGTGCCGGCCCGCACCTCATGAATACAAAGGCAGTCGGAAAGGCGTACAAGCTTCAGAGCATTGCCGGCGCATACTGGCGCGGCTCCGAAAAGAACAAGATGCTGACAAGAATCTATGCGACGGCATTCGGCAAGAAGGAAGAGCTGGAAAACTACCTGACGATGCTCGAGGAAGCGAAGAAGCGCGACCACCGGAAGCTCGGCAGGGAACTGGACCTCTTCATGCTCTCGGACTACGGCCCCGGCATGCCCTTCTTCCTGCCGCACGGCGTAATCCTGAAAAATACGCTGATGGACTACTGGCGCAGGGTGCATAAGAAAGCGGGTTATGTCGAGATCTCGACGCCGATTATCTTAAACCGCGTGCTGTGGGAGACCTCCGGCCACTGGGAGCATTACCATGACGATATGTTCACGCTCTCGACGGAGGACGGCGAATTCGCAATCAAACCGATGAACTGTCCCGGCAGTATCCTTGTTTACCAGAATCAGCCGCGTTCCTACCGGGATCTGCCGCTTCGCCTTGCGGAGCCGGGCATTGTTCACCGCAATGAAAAGTCCGGGCAGCTGCACGGCCTGATGCGTGTGCGCTGCTTCACGCAGGACGATGCGCATACCTATATTACGCAGGACCAGATCAAGGATGAGGTTCGGAATATTGTCGAAATCATCGACAATATGTATAAGCTTTTCGGCTTCACCTACGGCGTTGAACTTTCGACGAGACCGGAAGATTCCATGGGATCGGACGAAGAATGGGAAGCTGCGGAGAACGGACTTCGGGATGCGCTCGAAGCCCTCGGCCTTCCCTATACGATCAATGAAGGAGACGGCGCGTTCTACGGCCCGAAGATTGACTTCCATCTTGTGGACTGCCTCGGCCGTGAATGGCAGTGCGCGACAATCCAGCTTGATTTCCAGCTGCCGCAGCGCTT
>CADCPV010000226.1 GCA_902803345.1 uncultured Eubacteriales bacterium
CGGCCGCTTTCATAAGCCGCCCATAAGGCAAACAGGCCTGCAAGCGAATAGCCGCCCAGAAGGAAGATCCTGTCACCGGAAAACGCCGGGATCAGTTCTTCTTCGATCCGCCGGAGTGTTTCCTTCGCACCGTCGCCGAAAGGCTCCTTTCCGAAAACCGGCGGTGCATTCCATGGAGACAGGTCCCGGTTCCAGGAATCCACCGGTACAGTCACCAGCAGGAAATCCTCTCTTCCTGAAAATTCCCGGATCAGTTCATATTCTTTCTGTTCCGAAACCGGATCGTGTCCGCCCTGCGGCTCTAAAAGCACAACCGGCGCGTCCGGATTGCCATAATCGAAATGCGTCATCTAAGCACCTGTCAGTCCACAAAAGTCACGGGATTTCCGGTCCGCGGGAGCGGTGTCCGCACGGGAAGGCTGTCTTCTGTATCCGCAAAGCCCAGCGCCAGTCCGCCGTAGACCCGTTCATCTTCTTTCATGCCGATCCGGAAAAGAACCTCATTGATCAGCTCCGACCCGTTCAGCCACTTCATCTGGTTGATCCAGACAGAGCCGAGATCCAGCGCATTCGCCATCAGCATCATATTCTCTAAAACGCAGGCGCAGTCGGCGATGTTATTGCTGTACGATTTCTTATTCGCCGTCAGAATCAGTACCGGCGCATGATAATGGAAAAAATAGCCGCCCTTTTTCGAGGCGCGGATCGATCCCGCGAGCGATTTATAGGTGTCAGGCATGATTTCCATCTTCGCGAATTCCTGTTCAGCCTTTGCCGCGAGCTCCGCTAAGATTTCCCTGTTTCGGATCACCAAAAGATGCGTCGTCTGGTTGTTTCCGCCGCTCGGCGCATGCCGGCCGGCTTCCAGCACCTTCTGAAGCAGCTCGTCCGGCACCGGCTCCTCCCTGAATTTCCTTGTGCTCCTTCTTGTTGTAATCAGTTCGTAAGCGTCCATCTCTCTCCTTTCCCAGCCGTCAGGTGATCCATAACCCCGAGCCGAGGGTTATGGTGCTGCTTCCAATCGGACCCGGAACCGTCTCCGAGGGGGCAGCACCATCCCGCAGGCGCGTTTTGCGATATCCGCTGGCGTTTCTACTCCAGTTCCGGCCGCAGCGGATCGATAACCGCCGAGGCATCTTCGAAAAGATCATCGAGGCGGTCATGCCAGCCTTCGACACCGCGCTCTGCATAGACGGCTTCCCACAGGCGGTCGCCGTCGACATTGCGGCGGCCCATACGGAAATATCCGTCAGTCCGCTGCATGAAATACTGGCTCGAATCCACGTTGAAGAAATAGTCAAAGCCGTGACTCTTCATGGTTTCGTAGCGCTCATTTACGCCGTCATAATCATAGACCTGCCACGGAACGGAAGCCGGGCCAAAATCCGCGCCGAAAGGAAAGATCAGAATGTCGCACTCCTCCCCTAAAATCGGCCGCACCTCGCGGTCCCACATGTCCGCATCCCAATTGAAGGTCTCCATCGAGCAGCTTCCGAGATTCTTGTGGCCCCAGCTGTGGCTTGCAAAGCGCCAGCCCATCTTCTTCATCGCGTCGGCAACTTCCTTTGCCTTTTTCTTATCCTCTTCAATGTTCGGGTTCGGGCCGCTGATCTCCTCGCGCTTATACTTCTCATTTGCCTCTGTCGGCTCATAGTACTCACATGCGTCGTTATACCAGAAATCACAGGTCCGGTAACCAAGCACACCGTTATAGCCCGTCAGCGCCGCAATCGCACGTCCGCCGCGGTAAGAGAAATCGGGGTGCATCATAATGAAGTCCTCTAAAATCGGACAGACATCGAATGCCCAGCGCACCACACTTCCATCGACAAGCGTCATTTCATTTGTGACCTTGCCGTCTTCCCGGACGACGAGTTTCGACGGATAACCGTGTCCGGTCATGTACTCATAGTAACTCAGGTCGTCAACCGACATGATGAAGGGCTTTTTGCCTTCCGGAAGCAGGATCTGCTGGTAGCGCATGACTTTTGTCCCGTCCGGCTGCTCTTCCATCTTTGCAACATCATAAACATCCACGAGCACAAAATTATTCTTGTACATCTCGTCAAGGATCTTTGCAAACTCGTCGATCGTCGTCATGACCTCATTATAGTCATTGACCTTGTCGCCTGCAATCGCGTGATCAAATGCCCTGGTCGGGTCCGCGATCAGCGAGTGGAAGAAAATCTGCGTGATATTGTTGTTGATTTTATAGGGCTTCAGCGCATTTTTCGTCGCGGTATAGTGTGCAATTGCATCAGTATAGCGCTCGATATTGCCATAGCCGGTGACGGACTGAATGAGTTCGATTGCCGCGTCGTAGTCATAGCCTGCCGCAAGCCGGTTGGCTTCATCCAGGATCTCGTCCCCGGTTTCCTTCAGTGTCGGTTCTCCCTCAAAATGCGCAAACTGCACGCCGGGCTGCACTGCATGCACAACCGTCTCGATTGCATGCTGCTCCTCCATGTGGATTTCCCAGGCAGACTTTTCCGGCGGAACCGGCTCATCGGAAGCGGATTCCGAAGGCTCTGTCTCGGAAGCAATTTCCGACCCTTCCGGATGATCGCTCTCCCCGGTCGACGCAGCCGCAGGGCTCTTTCCGCCTTCGGGTTTTTCCGGCCGTTCCCGCAGGTATTTCTGCAGGGCAAAAAAGCCGATCACAAGGCCGCCCAGGACCGCCAGAATAATTGCGGTCACGAGAATTACCTTTCCCGTGTTCCGCTCCCGCCGCCGGGATACCGACACATAGTTTGAGAGTGCTCTTTTCCTCCTGCGCTGTTTTTTGCGTCCGCCGAAAAGTCCCCGTTTGACTGACATCAGATTGCTTCTCCTTTGCTCCACTGCGCCTCATACAGCTCCCGATAGAAGCCGTGCGCATCCATCAGTTCCTCATGTGTACCCTGCTCAACGACATCGCCGTCCCGGACAACCAGGATCAGGTCCGCATCGCGGATCGTCGACAGCCGGTGTGCGATGATAAAGCAGGTTTTTCCTTCCATCAGGTGCAGCATCGCGCGCTGCAGCCTGAATTCTGTCCGTGTGTCGACGTTTGAGGTCGCCTCATCCAGAATCAGCATCTTGGCATCCAGAAGCATCGCCCGTGCGATTGTAAGAAGCTGCTTCTGACCTTTGCTGATATTCGAACCGTCATCCGAAAGCTCGGTATTGTACTGGTCGTCGAGCCGCATGATGTACTTGTGGATATGCGCGGCTTTGCAGACGCGCTCCACATCCTCCATCGTCGCGCCTTCCTTCCCGTAGGCGACGTTGTCAAATACGGTCCCGTGGAAGAGCCAGGTATCCTGCAGCACCATCGCAAAGGACTTCCGGACAGAATCCCGCGTATATTTCCTGGTTTCCGTCCCGTCGACATAGATATTGCCGCCGTCGATATCATAGAAACGCATCAACAGGTTGATAATCGTCGTCTTTCCGGCACCGGTCGGTCCGACGATTGCGATCACCTTGCCGGGATCGGCCGTGAGCGACAGATCATGAATAATCTGCTTTTCAGGCGTATAGCCGAACTGCACATGCGAAAGCTTTACTTTTCCCTTCACATCCTCAAGCACTTTTTCATGCTCCGACAGCGGCTGTTCCTCCGGTTCGTCGAGCATCCGGAATACGCGCTCCGCTGCCGCGATCGCTGACTGGATCTCCGACATAATATTCGCGCCTTCGTTGATCGGGCCTGAAAAACGCCGCGAATACAGCATGAAAGCGGAAATATTGCCGAGAGAAATCCGGCCGAACATGTAGAGGATCGCACCGAGCACCGTTACAAGTGCAATCGACACGTTGCTGATGCAGTTGACCATCGGTCCGTTGAAGGCGCCCATGTAGTCCGCCTTGTAATAGGCGTTGACCGCGTCCTCGTTCCTGCTCTGGAACTTGCCGATTACACTGATCTGGCGGTGATAGGCGGAAAGCGTCTTCTGTCCGCTGATCATTTCCTCAATGAAGCCGTTCAGTTCGCCGAGTTTGCCGGAACGCGCCCGAAACAGCGGCCTTGTAATGCCGGCACGCATCTTGGCCATAATGATCGTCAGCGGGATCGTGAACAGGAAAATCACCAAAAGAATCGGCGAAATCGTCACCATCATGACAAAGGATCCGACAACCGTTACGACACTGGAACAGAGCGCAACGACATCGCCCGAAAGGCTGGTGTTAATCGTATCGATATCATAGGTGATGCGGCTCACGATGTCGCCCGCCGCGTGCGTATCAAAGAAACCGACACGGAAATTCAGGAGCCGGTCAAACATTTCCCGGCGCATGCCCGACACAATCCGCTTCGTGATCTGGATCATGACAAGCGTCAGCGCATATCCGAGGATCGAGGAAATCACGACAGTTCCGAGCATCAGAAAACAGTTCCGCACGACAGCATCCATGATGACAGCGCCCTGGCCGGGCTCGATCGCATCAACCGCATAACCGGAGAGTTTCGGCGTCAGCAGGCCGACAAGGTTTCCTATGATCGTCAGCGCGATTGCGAGCGCCATCAGTCCCTTCTGCTTCAGGACATAGGTGAAAAGCCGGCGGAAAGTATGCCGCTTGTTCACATCCTTGATTTCGTTCCGTTCCTTTTCCCGCTGCGCCCGGACTGTGTCCATGCAGTCCCGGTAGGTGTTCCGGCGGGAAATGTTCTGCTGCTCCTCGATAACGCGCTGCAGCACATCCTCATAGGTCTCCGCATCTTTGAAAACAGGATGATCTTTCGCGGCGCGAAGAATCCGGGCCTTGTCTTCTTCGGAAAGTTCCGATGACGCGGCGGCAGTCTTCTGTTCTTCTGCCTGATGGCCTTCGCCCATCTGGGATTCACTGATTTCCCGGTAGACTTCGCAGGATGCGAGAAGCTCCTCGTGCGTCCCGTAGCCGATCATCTCACCTTCATCCAGCACAATGATATGGTCTGCATCCATGATCGAACTGATCCGCTGTGCGACAATGACCATGGTCGTGTCCGAATAATTCGCCCGGATTGCGCCGCGCATCCGCGCATCGGTTTCATAGTCCAGGGCTGAACTGGAATCGTCTAAAATCAGGATTCTCGGATTGCCGGCAAGCGCCCGTGCCACTAAAACACGCTGCTTCTGGCCCCCGGATATATTCGCGCCGCGGATCGCCAGTTCATAGTCGAGTCCGCGTTCCTGCGCGAACTCCGCCTGTGCCGCCGACAGCGCTTTCATGACATCCTCGTCTGAAATTTCGCGGTTCAGGCGGACATTTTCGCCGATTGTGTCATGGAAAATGATATCATTCTGGAAAACGGAGCCGAAATAACCCTTCAGCGTCTCGTCGTCATAGCATTTTACGTTTCTGCCGTCGACATAAACTGCTCCGCCCGTCGTATCGTAGAAGCGCATCATCAGGTTCACGATCGTGGACTTTCCGGAGCCGGTCGCGCCGATGATTCCGAGCGTCTCGCCTTTTTTCAGTTTGAAATCGATATCCCGAAGTGCATTTTCACCCTTTCCGTAGGCAAAATCCACATGATCGAAAATGATGACGCCCTCTTCCCTCCGGGCTTCCTCCTGCTCCGCGGTTTCTGCTGACGGTTCCTGCACCAGGTCATTTTCCGTATTCAGGATCTCCGCGATTCTCCGCCCGGAGGCCGAAGCGCGGGAATACATGTTGAAAATACGGGAAACAAAGAGCACCGCGTTCAGGATTGTCGTCACATAGGTCATGAAGGCCAGAATCGTGCCGGGCTCCGTGAGTCCGGTATTCACCCGCCGCGCGCCGACATAGATGACGAGAACAAGTCCGATATTCAGGATGATGTTGACGACCGGATGCATGCCGCCCATGACTGTATTGGCCTTCTGGTCGGCAGTCACGACGTCCATATTGATTTCTTCGAAACGATTCCGTTCCTGATCGGTCTTGCTTAAGGCCTTGATCACGCGGATACCGGCGATATCCTCACGCACAATCCGGACGAACCGGTCCAATGCCGCCTGCACCTTCCGGAACATCGGGATGCCGAAATGAGAAAAGAGATAGACGAAGATGCTCATAGCCGGAAGCATCGCGAGCATCAGAAGCGTCAGCTTGACATCCAGGAAGAAAGTGATCAGAAGAGAGCCGAGGAACATAATCGGCTGGCGGACGCCCATGCGCTGCATCATGCCAAGAAACTGATGCACATTGTAGGTATCCGAAGTCGCACGGCTGATCAGAGACGAGCTTCCGACCTCCTCCTGTTCCCGCATCGACATATAATTAATCCTGGAGAAGAGCTCCAGACGGATCTTTTCGGTTGTATTGCGGGCCACGAGAGCCGCCGAACGGTTTGCAAGTACATTTGCGAAGAAAGCTGTTGCCGCGAATACCAGCATGACAACGCCCCAGAGAATGATCTGAAGAAGCGATCCTGTCGGAACCACGCTGTCAATCATCACCTTCAGTGCCCATGGAATCAGAAGTTCTGCGATTGTCGCAATGACCTTCACCAGAAATCCCCGGATCATCCTTCCCTTATACGGCGCCAAAAACCCGAAAATCTGTCTCATATTCAGTTCACCATGATGTAATCTTCTGAAACAGCAGGGGCACAAACGCTCTTCCCCCGCGCCCTTACATCGTCCTTTCAATGCATACTGCGATGATTATACCATAAAATCCGGAAATGGAACAGGAAAAGTGAAAAAAGTTTTGCATAAAAAAACGGAAGCCCTTTTCGGACTTCCGCTTCTATTCAGCTGATGACGGGACTCGGACCCGTGACCTCCTCACTACCAATGAGGTGCGCTACCACCTGTGCCACATCAGCATGTCTGCAACATATGGTATGATACACTATCCGATCCGTTTTGTCAAGGATTATTTTCTGCACAAATCTGTGTTTCCGGATTTGCGGAATCCGACCATTTCCCGCCTTACAACTGTGTATTCGTCTCCGCATACGGCAGGATCGAGATTTCCAAATTGCCGTTCCGCTGCCTGAGTTCGTCAATAAAGGCCTTCTCTTCCGCCGGATCCTTCATCTGGATTTTGTAGGAAAGACGGAACATCGAGCCCATCCCGGTTGTTTTCACACCCACACTCTCCGATTTCTTCAGATAGTGTTCGAAGCTGTCGTCGAAAACCCCGTTGTATTCCAGTGATTCCGGAATCGTGATCTGCAGGAGCTGGTCCTTTGCGATGCCTTTATGCTCGAAAATCGGGAGCGCAGCCACAAGGTAATACAGCAGGCCGAGTCCGAGAAGAATCGCGACACCATAGCCGATATATCCCATGCCGAAGGCGATGCCCGCGCCCATCGCAATCAGGATACACGCTATCTCATCTGCTGAACCCTGGGCCGAACGAAAGCGGATCAGCGCGAAGGCTCCGCCGATTGCGACACCGGCGCCGATATTGCCGTTGACAAAGGTAATGACCGTCGCGACCATGAGAGGCATCAGCGTGGTGACCAGGAAAAAGCGTTTGCTGGACCGGATCCGGAAAGACATAATAAAGGAATAGATCAGGCCGGTCACAATCGCGGCGCCTGCCATGATGAAAAACTGTCCCGGTGTGACAGAGGAAGAATAAATAGAATCAAACAACATGTCTTTTCCTTTCTGCAGTCCGAAGAAGCTGCTGTCTGTATGCCTCCCCGTATTTGGAGAAGCTGGATTTATAGATTTTTCCTTCTGAAAGAAGCGATGTCAGCCACAGCGGCATCGCTTCCTGCACTTTGATTTCCAGAATCGACGAGCCCGGAGGCAGAAGCGAAATGCCCTCCATCGAACTTGTCAGCCTGAGATCCTGTATTCGGTAGCGCGGGTTTTCGTCGATTGTAAGCCGAAGGTCTCCGCCCGGCTCAAAATACGCCGTCCGGTCGTAAATGATCAGGCAGGAGGGAACGAGCGCGTCGTAATAGTCCCGGAAATAGGTGATTTCTTTGTTGATCTGACCGCCTGAACAGATGTCGCCTTTGCGGTCGAAAAAGTGCTTCACCATCGGAATGGTCGACTGTACACGGCGTTTGTACACGACTTCGTCAGCCTTCCGTTTCAGTTCCAGGAAAACCGGAGACTCCGGTGTCGCAAGCCCGTAAGAACGCAGCCGGATTTTCTCTTTATAGGCCGGTTTTTCCAGAGAATGACGGATCAGCCTGTAATCCGGGGTATCATAATACAGCGACGCAATCGAAGTCTTACCAAACTGATCCGGCTGCATATGTCCTTCGATGCCGGCTCTCAGGAATTCTGTCTGTTCCCGGCTGAGAATATATTTCAGTTCAATACGCTTCATCACTTCGATCGGGTTGTTCCGATCGGTTGTTACGGGAGAAGTTGGCAGCTGATTCATATTCCACCTCCTGTTCAGCGGCGTCCGCCGAAACCGCCCGGGCCGCCCCAGGAATTTCCTGCGTCGCCTTCCGACTGCTGCGACTGTGTCCAGGAAAGGACTGCGCTGCCGTCACGCACCAGACTGTAGCTCTGATTCAGCTCGAAGCTCTCCGATGCGATCCAGCAGGAGCTGTAGCTTCCGTTCAGGGTGAAGAATGCAATCTCCTTTCCGTTTGAATCCTGCAGACTGTAGTTCCCTGCAGCGAACGAAGTTCCGTTTGAAATATAGGTGTTGACCGAGCCCGAACCAGGCGTTTCACAGATGCCGCCTAAGGCAATGATCGTACCTCCTGTAACACGGAGCGTTCCGTCCAGGTCCACCGACCCGGCCATGCCGCCCATCTGGGCGCCGCTCTTGACCAGAATCAATCCGCCGGATATTGTGATATCGCCATTGGAATCGATTCCGTCCGTATCTCCGGAAGGAGTCGTCACATCCAGTGTTCCGCCTGTGATATTGATCAGCGGCGTCACATTGCCCTTTCCGGCGTTCAGACCGTCGTCATTGCCGTAAACCGTAATGGTTCCGCCGTTGATATTGATGACATTGCCTTCAAGGCCTTCGTGGGATTCGCTGATCTGAACGGTTCCGCCGTTGATGGTGAGCTCCGAATCCGCATGCATGCCGTCGTCCGCACAGACTACCGTGATGCTTCCCGCGTTTACGGTGATGTTTCCAATGGACTTCTCGCCGTTTTCAAGCTCTGTCCCGCCGTTTGCGTGAAGACCGTCGTCCATCGCATGAACGGTAAGGGTCCCGCCGTTTATGATAATTTCATTTTCCGCCTTGATGCCCTTCGAGGACCAGGCAGTCTTATCGGAGTTTCCTCCGCCGGAACCGGAACTGATCGAAATCCAGTCACCGGATATGCTGCTGCCGGAAACATCTGTGATCAGGTAGCCGTTCATCGAGGTATTGAAGGTCTCTCCCGAAGTCGCAGCCGTATAATTCGATCCGTCCGGCGAAATGCCTTTTTCCACAATGTTGATCAGCATGTTCTGTGCAGAAGGCGCCTTCACAAGAAGCCCGTAATACGGTGTCCTTCCGCTGTAGATCATCGTGTCATATTCTGCTTTGACATATGTGCCGCTCTGATCATCGTCGTCATAGAAATACAGATAGTAATCCGAATCTTCATCGTACAGGGAAGAAGAAACTGCCAGATAGAATTCCGTTCCGACCGTGATTTCGCTGCCATAATCCGAATAGGAGGCCGTATAGATGTTGACGACCGGGTTTTCTCCTTCCGCCGGCGTGATTTCTACGTTATAGGCAGCGCTGATCCCGTCCTTCTGGGCGTAGATATCAAGCTGTCCGCCCTCGATCAGGATCGTTCCGCGCTGATTGCCCTTCGAGGAAATGTCGGAGTCCGAGGTCTTGACACCGTCGGAACCGGTGGAAACTGCAATAATACTTCCGGATTTCACAGTTACCGAATCATTTCCTTTCAGTGCGGCACCGGGTGACGTCACCTTAAGCGTTACATTTTTAATACTCAGGTCCTTCGTGGATTTCA
>CADCPV010000227.1 GCA_902803345.1 uncultured Eubacteriales bacterium
GGGCGCAAATGGAGATAAACTGTGATGTTCCGAAAATAGAAATACTCGATCCGGGAGTATCTTGATTCATATAGGCAGATTCCAGTTGTCGGGATATTACCAAATCGAACATTTGAGGAGGATGCAGTGGTGAAAAAATATGCGATGCCGGTCATCATGTTGGCCATATTTGAAACAGTGGCTATTACACTGTGGCTGACGAAGGATAATTTGTTCTATCTGTTCAATTTCAGTTATATCGGCATATCCGTTTCGCTGGGTGTATTCCTGTTCATCAAAAAATATAAATATGCGCGGCGAATTGTTCAGTTGCTTGTCGGTCTATACATGCTTGTCTATCTCGGCTTGATCTGCAATGAAAACATGCAGATCGAGGGATTCTGGTACTATCTGTTTACAGGTGTGTTTGAGGCTGCTACCATCCATTACGCTGTGGCAAAGATATTCGGACCGCTGATATTTGGACGCGGATGGTGCGGATATGCCTGCTGGACGGCAATGGTGCTGGATTTCCTGCCTTACAAAGTGCCAAAACAGCCACGAAAGCGACTGGGCTGGATCAGATATATCACTTTTGCCGCATCACTCGTCTTTGTTGCCACGCTGTTCCTTGTGCACGTTGGTAACATTGAGAGAATCATGTTCTGGGCGTTCATCATTGGCAATATTCTGTATTATGCGGCAGGGATTATCCTTGCATTTGTGTTCCGGGACAACAGGGCGTTTTGCAAATACATTTGCCCGATTACAGTTTTTCTAAAGCCCATGAGTTATTTTTCTTTGATTCGTGTGAAATGCGACAAGGAGAAGTGCATATCATGCGGAAAGTGCAAACGCGTATGCCCGATGAATGTGGATGTCACAGACAATTCGAGAAAACGTGAAAACGGAACGGAATGTATCCTGTGCATGGAGTGTGTAAGAAACTGCCCGAAAGACGCTTTATGATAATTCGGTATTTATCGCTTGACTCGTCCCTTAGGGCAGGGCTTAGAGTATCAGATGTGGAAAGGAGATTCTGCGAAAATGCTGAAAATCGGTGAATTTTCCAAGCTTTCACATCTGACAGTCAAAGCGCTGAGGTTCTATGAAAAAGAAGGCCTTCTGAAGCCTGCTTCCGTTGACGAATGGAACAGTTACAGGTTTTATGAAACCTCACAGCTTGAGACAGCTGCAAAAATTAAATCATACAGGCAGCTCGGCCTGTCCATTGAAGAAATAAAAGCAGTGTTTGCCGGAATGGATGTGAAAGAGATCCTGCAGGAGAAAATCAGTGCATTAACGGAAGAAAAGCATCTGATCGAATCTCGTCTTTCCATAATCAATTCAATTATGGAGGACAAGGAAATGAAGTACCAGGTAACGGAAAAAGTGATTCCGGAAGAGATCGTCTATACGGCGGA
Source organism: uncultured Eubacteriales bacterium (assembly GCA_902803345.1). Next base: position 1,404 of record CADCPV010000227.1, read on the forward strand.
AACCACTCTGAAAAACTATTCAGATATCATGCAATGGATCCCGTCCGTGGGACAAGAGTGCCTTGAACTGAACCCGGGAATGAAATGCTCAGAGCCACCTTATGAATTCTGCGAATACCTCGACGGAGAGTATAAAGAAACAGACATCCGGATTCGTCATAACGAGGCTGTAACGGCATTCGGAAAAGAAAATGAACATATCCGGTTCAAGGTATTGCCCGGGACAAAAGTGCTGAGTATTTACCACAAAGGTTCATATGCTGCTATCGGTGAAGCATATTCGTTTCTTGTGAAATATGCAGACCAGAACGGATATACGGCAACGGGTCTTGCGCGTGAGTGTTACATTGACGGAATCTGGAACAAGGAATCGGAAGAAGACTGGCTGACGGAAATCCAGCTGCCGATCGAATAACAAAAAAGAATCTGTCTGCCGGTGAGCGTATTTTTCGGCAGACAGATTCGGTTCATATATGCAGTGCTCGCAAAATATTTATAATCGGAATGGACCGAAAGGCAAGGTATGCAGAACCGAATCATATCGGATATTTCCAGCTACATATTTGTTTCGGATGAATTACAGAAGGCCGATGCCATATTTCTTCCCGGCGGCTCACACCCTGAGCAGCCGGAATATGCTGCACAGCTTTATCGGGAAGGCTATGCAAAGTGGATAATACCTTCCGGAGGGGTCAGTGTTAAACGGGACAAATGGCCCGGCGTTCATTCGAAAGCGGAGATTTACGACGGGGACTATCACTCGGACTGCGAGTTCTTCACGGATGTTTTACTTAAAAACGGGGTGCCTGCTTCTGCTGTCGTTGGTGAGGATAAATCCGGGCACACACGTGACAATGCCTTCTTTTCCCGGAAAGCCGTTGATGAGAAGGGCATTGAAATTAAAACCGCCATAATTGTTTGCAAGGCGTATCATGCACGGCGCTGCCTGATGCTTTACCAATTGGCTTTCCCGGATGTGTCCTTTATCGTCCGGCCGGTTCATTGCTATAACATTACAAAGGACAATTGGTATACCACGGAGGAAGGGATAGATCGGGTTTTGGGAGAACTTGCCCGCTGCGGGAATCAGTTTGCCGAGGATTTGAAACAATATCTGAAATGACAATTTTTTAACTGTACAGGAGATGAAAAACAGTGAAGCAGGAAGAATTATTTCTGGCGCTTGAGGATCATGAATGGCCTCTTACAACCATTAACCATGACAGGATGATTGTCCGGGCAATCGTGGTGGATGATGAAGACAGTTTCTTTTTTGTGCGGGCAAACAGGAATGATGATTTTGGCAGGGCAACGCTTATCGA
>CADCPV010000228.1 GCA_902803345.1 uncultured Eubacteriales bacterium
GGAATTGCGGGACGTTATCACCGCGTGGACAGCCAGTTCAACAGCAAGGGCGAGCCGCTGAATGTCTGGGACGTTTCGATGGATTCCTATACGGACCGGGACGGAAACACGACAGAGGTCGAGTCCATGTGGCCCTATGTCTGTGATATCCAGCGCGATTTCGCGGCGCGGGTTTCGTGGTGTGCCGCGGATTCGTATGACCTCGCGGATCATGCGCCAAAGCTTCGGATCGCGGAAGGCACAGATCTCTTTGCATCGGCAGGCGAAACAGTTTTACTTCATGCGGAGGCTTCCTCCCCAGATCACGGCGCGGCGGTTGCTGTAAACTTTATGATCTACAAAGAAGCGAGTTCGGAATCGGCACAGGCGGCTGTCCTGAAACAGGATGGGAACGAGGCATCCCTTACGGTTCCGGAAACTTCGAAACCGGGCGATCAGATCCACGTAATCGTGAAAGCGCAGGCAGACGGAGCACATCGGCTGGTCCATTATCAGCAGGTTGTCATCTGTGTGAAGTGATCAGAATTCGTAAATCCATCACCAGACAGTGTGAAATAAAATCGGCAAGAAAGCGCTTGCGCTGCGGGTGCTTTTCCGATACAATGAAAGCAGAAAAAACGAGGAGGATTGAGCATGTCAAAGTTTTTAGCACCCACATCCCCGGAAGTCACCGAGCGGGAAAAACTGAACCAGATGCGTGTGCGCGCGATTGCGGGCGACTGCATGGTGCTTCTTGAGAACGACGGGACACTTCCCCTAAAGGAACGGGGAAAGATCGCGCTCTACGGAAACGGCGCGCGGGCAACCGTCAAGGGCGGCACCGGCTCCGGCGACGTCTATGTGCGCGAAACCATTAACATTGAGAGCGGACTGGAAAAAGAAGGCTTCATCGTGACAACGAAGAACTGGCTGGACCGTCAGGACACCGTAGCGGCCGAAGAATTAGCTGCCTATAAAAAAGCAGCGATTGATGCGGCGGTTGCGGCCGGACAGCCGGCGGAAACTGCAGAAATGATGCTGATGCTGAATCCGCTGACACCGAAGGCGCTCGAAAAGATCAGCGAAGAAGATATTGATGCGAGCGATACCGACACTGTGCTCTATGTGATTTCGCGGAATTCCGGCGAAGGCAAGGACCGCGATGCGGCGCCCGGCGATTATGAACTGACGGAAATGGAAGCGGAGAATGTCCGCCTGGTTTCCGAAAAATACGCAAAGACCGTCGTCGTCCTGAACATCGGCGGCGTGATTGATACCAAGGTGCTCCGCAAAACCGAGGGGCTGAATGCACTGGTACTGACCGGCCAGATGGGCAACATCACCGGACTGACCATTGCGGACCTCCTTACGGGACGCGCGATTCCTTCCGGAAAGCTCACGGATACCTGGGCAGAAAATTACAGCGACTATCCTTCGGCCGAAGGCTTCAGCCACAACGACGGCGATGTTTCGGACGAGTATTATACCGAGGGTATTTTCGTCGGCTACCGGTATTTTGATACCTTCAATGTGGCGCCGGCTTATGAATTCGGCTACGGGAAGAGCTACACCGATTTTGCAATCAGCGATGTGGAAACGGCCGTTGAGGGCACGGACATCATCGTCAAGGCAAAGGTTACGAATACCGGCGCCGAATACACCGGAAAGGAAGTGGTCCAGGTCTATGTCTCCGGCCCCGAAAAAGGCCCGGTGAAGCCTTATCAGGAACTTCGCGGCTTTGCAAAGACCCAGGCACTCTGGCCCGGAGAGTCGGAAGTCCTGACAATCCGCATCAAGGCCGAATCGCTTGCCTGGTTCTGCCCGCATCACGCTTCCTATGTCCTTCCGGCGGGTGACTATATCATCCGTGTCGGAAACAGCTCGAGAAACACGCATGTCGCGGCGGTTGTGAATCTTCCGGAGAAGGTATTCACGGAGCAATACAAAAACCTCTTCCCGGATCCGCAGGGTGAAGTCGAAGAGATCGCGCCGTCCGGGAGTCCCTATGCTGCGCCGAACGATGCGGAGGAGATTGCAGCGGCTGTGAAGCTGTCCCTCGATCCCGCGGCATTTACGACGAAGAAAGCGGAATACGCTTCTGCTCCGGAAGCGCTTCCGAAGCCTGCATACGACTATGAACTGCAGTTTGACGAGGTCGTGTCCGGAAAAGTCAGCCTCGATGATTTCATCGCACAGCTTTCGGACGAAGAACTTTCGTACCTCATGATCGGAAACTCCGTCGACAACGAAGGCTTCGGCGCTGTGATCGGTGCTGCTGCGAAGACCCTTCCCGGTGCTGCCGGCGAGACGACCGGAAACCTTGCAAACCGCGGCCTGAAGCAGATGGAACTCTGCGACGGCCCCGCAGGCCTCCGGCTGACACCCGAATACATCGAGCAGGCAGACGGCACGGCGATCGGCATCGGCGGCATGACCTTCGGCGGAGATGTCAATGCAGAGGGCATTCACCATTATCAGTACCTGACCGCGATCCCGATTGCGACGACGCTTGCATCTTCCTGGGATCTTTCGCTGATCGAGTCCATGGGCGATCTTGTAGGCTCCGAGATGGAAGAATTCGGCGCGACCTTATGGCTTGCTCCCGGCATGAACATTCACCGGAATCCGCTGTGCGGCCGGAACTTTGAGTACTATTCCGAAGACCCGCTTCTTGCCGGAAAGTGTGCGGCAGCGGATACAAAGGGCGTCCAGAAGCATCCGGGCTACGGCACGACGATCAAGCATTATTTCGCAAACAGCCAGGAAGACAACCGGATGTTCACGAACTCGCACATCAGTGAGCGCGCGATCCGTGAGATCTATACGAGAAACTTCCGGATCACGGTTGAGGAATCGCAGCCGATGTCGCTGATGACCTCCTACAACCTTGTAAACGGCACGCATGCGGCGAACAACACGGATTCCGTAACACATCTTCTCCGCGACGAATGGGGCTTCAAGGGCATGGTCATGACCGACTGGCTCACGACCTCCGACATGTCGATGATGCTGGCGGTCGGCGTACAGCTGAAGTACGGCAAGTCCGATGCGGCGGTCTGCGTACTTGCGCAGAACGACCTGATTGAGCCGGGTGAAAAAGCAGACTTTACACGGATCATGGAAGGCCTCAAAGAGGGCGTGATCAGCCGTGCGTATCTTCAGCGGAATGCGAAAAACATCCTGACGCTGATGCTTCGGACGCATCTGTATTCGGATCGGTCCTACTACGAAAGCGTACAGGGCAGATGCATCACTTTTGAGCAGGAATAAAGAAAATTACTGGCGTTTGAGCCTGCCGCTGAAAAACGGCAGGCTTCATGCCGGAAGGAGAAGAGCATGAAGAAAAAATATACCGTATCAGATTTTCAGGTTCCGCGTGACCGGTTCACACTCGGCGGCCGCATGTACCGCACAAAAAAGAAAGAATCCGGCCTCACACCGGTGATTCTGTGCCACGGCTTTATGAGCGCAGCGCCGGAAATGGAGCCGTACGCGAAAGCGCTTGCAAAGGCCGGATACTGTGCCTTCGTCTTTGAGTTTGCGGGCGGATCGCATGGGAAACTGAGTACCGGCGAGACAACCGATATGTCGATCCTGACAGAAGTCAAAGACCTTGAGGCGATGATGGCCTATGTGAAATCGCTGGACTTCATCGACTATGACAAGCTCATCATCGGCGGCGGTTCCCAGGGCGGCTTTGTCTCGGGCCTTACGGCCGCGAAGCATCCGGAAGAAGTCAAAAAGCTGATCCTGATGTATCCGGCCCTGTGCATTCCGGACGACTGCCGTTCGGGAAAGAATTTCGACATGGAGTATGATCCGCAGAATATTCCCGACATTATTGAAGGAAAGTTCATGAAGATGTCCGGCAACCTGCCGCGGGAAATGGTCGGAGTGGATGCTGTGGATACGATCAGCGAATACCCGGGCGAAATTCTTCTGATGTGCGGCGAAAAGGACCCGATCGTGAACTACAGCTATATGACGCAGCTTGTCGCAGCCCTCCTGATGAAGCGCGGCTGCAGCAAAGTGGCAGGCTCGGGGCTTGAGTTCTTCCCGCTTCGGGACGCGGAGCACGGCTTTAAGCCGCATGAGCAGTCCTGGGTAATTTCCCATATGCTCGGCTGGCTCTCCGGCCTCAGGGAAGCACTCACCATCGATGTGGATATTCTCGGCGTGGAAAACAAAGCCTTCGGCGTGCATACGATTACGACAATTCCCTTCAATGCGGAATGTTCCGGCGACTGGTTCAGCGGAAAGAACCGTCCGGGTTCGAAGGATGTGCAGAAGCGGACGAGCGGAAAAGTTCGCGAGTGCAAAGCGGACTATGTGATGGACGGCGAAGACTATACCGGAACGCCCTGCTGGGTTCATGTCATCAACCGCGACACCGGCGAGGGCTGGCGGCCCTTTGTCGATACAAACAGCGAGGCGCTTTCCTTCCTGAAGCGCTCGAAGCGCGTGACAATTGCAGAAGGCGGTCCTTCCGGCCTTGTAATCCACATTTTAGCGGATCCGACAAAATAAGAAACGGTTTTTTCTAATTCTTGATCCAATCCGTAAAAAATAATAGCACGCTATTGACAA
>CADCPV010000229.1 GCA_902803345.1 uncultured Eubacteriales bacterium
CGAAGTCATCGAGCGTGCGAAGTAATCTGAAAGGAGCAAATGAATTATGATTCAGCAGGAAAGCAGATTAAAGGTCGCCGACAACACGGGCGCCAAGGAGCTCCTTTGCATTCGTGTTATGGGCGGATCTGTAAGAAAATATGCAGCTATCGGTGATGTCATTGTCGCAACCGTGAAGGATGCCACTCCGGGCGGTATGGTCAAGAAGGGTGACGTCGTGAAGGCGGTCGTCGTCCGCACCGTGCGCGGCGTGAAGAGAAAAGACGGTTCTTCGATCCGTTTTGACGAAAACGCTGCAGTCATCATCAAGGATGATCTGACACCCAGAGGAACCCGTATTTTTGGGCCGGTCGCAAGAGAGCTTCGTGATAAGTCCTTCATGAAGATCGTCTCCCTCGCTCCGGAAGTACTGTAAGGAGGCAGAAGATCATGGCAAGTAAGATTAAGAAAGGCGATAACGTCATCGTCATCGCCGGCAGTGAAAAAGATAAAGAAGGCAAGGTATTAGCAGTTAATACAAAGGACAACACCGTCATCGTTGAAGGTGTCAACATGGTCACAAAGCACGCTAAACCGAGTCAGGCAAATCCGCAGGGCGGCATCATTGAGAAGGAAGCTCCGATCCACATCTCCAACGTCATGTACTGCGTGAACGGCAAGGGCGTTCGCGTCGGCTTTGACACGAGAAACGGCAAGAAGGTCCGCATCAACAAGGCCACCGGCGAAGTGATTGCTTAAGTCAGGAGGGAGTGCGTTTTATGAGCAGCAGATTATATGATACATACAGGGATGAGATCGTTCCTGCAATGATCAAGAAGTTCGGATATAAGAATATCATGGAAGTTCCGAAGCTTGCCAAGGTCGTCGTCAACATGGGCGTCGGCGAAGCGAAGGAGAACGCAAAGGTTCTCGATTCCGCAGTCGGCGACATGGAGAAGATCACCGGACAGAAGGCCGTTATCACAAAGGCCCGCAAATCTGTCGCGAACTTCAAGCTTCGTGAAGGCATGCCGATCGGATGCAAGGTCACGCTCCGCGGCCAGAAGATGTACGAGTTTGTTGACCGTCTCATCAGCCTGGCGCTTCCCCGTGTCCGTGACTTCAGAGGAGTCAACGCCAATGCTTTTGACGGCAGAGGCAACTACGCGCTTGGTATCAGAGAACAGCTGATCTTCCCCGAAATCGAGTACGACAAGATCGATAAGACACGTGGTATGGATATTATTTTCGTAACCACCGCGAAGACCGACGAAGAAGCCCGCGAGCTTCTGACCCTGTTCAACATGCCCTTTGAGAAGAGCGGCAACTAATTTAGGAGGATATCATGGCAAAGACTTCAAAGAAGATCAGACAGTCTCGTAAGGCAAAGTTTTCCACCCAGGAATACAGCCGCTGCAGAATCTGCGGTCGTCCGCATGCGTATCTCAGAAAGTACGGCATCTGCAGAATCTGTTTCCGCGAACTCGCTTACAAGGGCGAGATCCCGGGCGTTAAGAAAGCAAGCTGGTAAGGAGGTAACAAATGGGAATGAGTGATCCGATTGCGGATATGCTGACAAGAATCCGTAATGCAAATACAGCGAAACATGATACTGTGGACGTACCGGCCAGCAAGATGAAGGTTGCGATCGCACAGATCCTTCAGCAGGAAGGTTATATTGTAAAGTATGACGTTCTCGACGAAGGCGCTTTCCAGACAATCCGCATCACCTTAAAGTACGGCAGAGACAAGAACGAGAAGATTATCTCGGGACTGAAGAGAATCTCGAAGCCCGGTCTTCGCGTTTACGCAGGTTCCGAGGAAATGCCGAAGGTTCTCGGCGGACTCGGCATCGCGATCGTCTCCACCAACCTCGGTGTGATGACCGATAAGGAAGCAAGAAAACAGCACGTCGGCGGCGAAGTTCTGTGCTACGTGTGGTGAGAAAAAACTATTTAATTTTGGAGGTACGGGCATGTCACGTATAGGAAAAATGCCAATCGCGGTACCGGCCGGTGTTACGGTTGATATTGCAGAAAATAATAAAGTGACTGTAAAGGGACCGAAGGGAACGCTCGAGAGAGTCCTTCCGTCCGAGATGGAAATCAAGCTTGACGGCGCAGTGCTTACAGTCAGCCGCCCCAACGACCTGAAGCGGATGAAATCCCTGCACGGTCTGACGAGAACCCTTCTTCACAACATGGTTGTCGGCGTTACCGACGGCTTCAAGAAGAACCTCGAGATCAACGGCGTCGGCTACAGAGCACAGAAGTCCGGTAAGACGCTGACCCTCTTCTTAGGTTATTCTCATCCGATCGAGATGATCGATCCCGAAGGCGTTGAGTCGACGCTGGACGGCCAGAACAAGATCACGGTCTCGGGAATTGACAAGGAAAAGGTTGGCCAGTACGCAGCTGAGATCAGAAGCAAGAGAGCTCCGGAACCCTATAAGGGCAAGGGCATCAAGTATGCGGATGAGCACATCAGGCGTAAAGCTGGCAAGGCCGGTAAGAAATAATAAGGAGAGGATGAAGATATGATTAGCAAAGTCGATAGAAAAGCGGTTCGTGAAGAAAAGCACAGAAGACTTCGCCGGTATCTTTCCGGTACTGCGGAGCGTCCGCGTATGGCAGTCTTCAGAAGCAACAACCATATGTATGTCCAGCTGATTGACGACACCGCTCAGAGAACGCTTCTTTCGGCATCCACTCTTCAGAAGGATGTCAAGGCGGAGCTTGAGAAGACCAATGACGTCGCAGCAGCAGAATATCTCGGATCCTACATCGGCAAGAAAGCCCTTGATATGGGAATTACCGAAGTCGTCTTTGACCGCGGCGGATTCATTTACCACGGCAAGATCCAGGCGCTTGCAGACGCAGCCCGCGAGGCTGGCCTGAAATTCTAAGAAGGAGGAATGATTGAATGGCTCGTGATAATCGTGAAAACATCGAAGCGAACAAGTCTGAACTTGAAGACAATGTCGTAGCCATCAGGCGCGTCACCAAAGTCGTTAAGGGCGGACGCAACATGCGTTTCTCCGCGCTTGTAGTTGTCGGCGACAAGAACGGCCACGTCGGTGTCGGCACCGGCAAGGCTGCAGAAGTTCCGGAAGCGATCCGGAAGGCGAAACAGGATGCTGAAAAGCACATGATCACTGTTCCGCTTGATGAAAACAAGAGTATCCCCCACGACTATACCGGCAAGTACGGCAGCGCTGAAGTTCTGATGAAGCGCAGTAAAGAAGGTACCGGTATCATCGCCGGCGGCCCCGCGCGTTCCGTCTGTGAACTTGCTGGTCTCCAGAATATCCGTACCAAGTCTCTGGGTTCCAACAACAAGCAGAACGTCGTTCTGGCAACGATCGAAGGCCTGAAGGCCCTCAAGACGCCGGAGCAGGTAGCTGCAAACCGCGGCAAGGCCGTGGCTGAGCTGTAACCGGAAGGAGGAATTTCATGGAAAACGAAAAGACTTTAAAGATCACTTTAGTGAAGTCTCCGATCGGTGCGGTTCCGAAGCAGCGCGCGACTGTGGAAGCTTTAGGACTTCACAAACTGCATCAGACGGTTGTTCTTCCGGATAATGGCGCAACCCGCGGCATGATCTTCCGGGTAAACCACCTGGTGAAGGTAGAAGAGAATTGATTCGGAGGTACAGTGGTATGAATTTATCTAATTTGACTCCGGCTGCTGGCAGCGTGCACAATGATAACTTCAGACGCGGACGCGGTCACGGTTCAGGAAACGGCAAGACTGCAGGCAAGGGACACAAGGGACAGAAAGCGCGTTCCGGCGCTCCGAGACCCGGCTTTGAAGGCGGTCAGATGCCTTTATACAGACGTCTTCCGAAGCGCGGCTTCAAGAACCGCAATTCGAAGGAGATTGTCAGCGTCAACCTTTCGGCGCTGGATCGTTTTGAAGACGGCGCAGTTGTGGACATTGAAGCCCTCCTGGATGCAGGCATCATCAAAAAGACGCTTGACGGCGTGAAAATTTTAGGAAATGGAGAGCTCAGTAAGAAGCTGACCGTGAAGGCAAATGCGTTCTCGGAAGGCGCCAAGGCAAAGATTGAAGCTGCTGGCGGAAGTGCAGAGGTGATTTGATGTTAAAAACACTCAAAACGGCCTGGAGAATTGCAGATATCCGGAAGAGAGTGCTCTTTACGCTTCTGATGGTCGTCGTGGTCCGCGTCGGCTCGCAGATTCCGGTTCCCGGAACCAACCCGAGCGTCGTCAAGGAGATCATGTCGAAGCTTCAGGGAGACGCCTTCAATATCTTCAATTCCTTCACAGGAAGCTCGATGGAAAGCTTCTCGATCCTGGCGCTTTCCATTACCCCGTACATTACATCTTCCATTATCATGGAACTCTTGACAATCGCGATCCCGAAGTTAGAGGAGCTTCAGCGTGACGGCAACGAAGGCCGCAAGAAAATCGTGGAATACACCCGTTATCTCACGGTCGGACTTGCACTCATTGAGTCCATCGCGATGGCAATCGGCTTCGGCAACCAGGGCCTGTTCACGACGAAGAATGCATTCTACATCATCGTCTGTGTCATCACCCTGACAGCCGGCTCTGCGTTCCTGATGTGGATCGGCGAGCGGATCACGGAGAAGGGCATCGGCAACGGTATTTCCATAGTCCTTGTTGTCAACATCCTTTCCGGCATCCCGGAGGAACTTGGCGTTCTGTTCAATTTTGTCACCAGCGGAAGAAGTATCGCGGCTTCGATCGTGCTGTGCACGATTACCGCGGCTGCAATCCTTGCGATTGTCGCATTCGTTGTCTGGCTGAACGGCGCTCAGAGAAAGATTCCGGTACAGTATGCGGGCAAGATCCAGGGCAGAAGAACACTCGGCGGACAGTCTTCAAGCATCCCCTTAAAGGTGCTCACTTCGTCCGTTATCCCGGTTATCTTCGCATCGTCCCTGATGTCGATCCCGGCGATGATCACACAGTTTGTCGGACAGATCAACTACAATACGGTCTGGGGCAAGATCATCATGTTCCTGAGCTCGAGCTACTGGTTCAACAAGAACGTCGGCTGGTACTACAGCTTCGGCGTCCTGTTCTACATCGCACTGATCTTCATTTTTGCGTATTTCTATACATCCATTACCTTCAACCCGATTGAAGTTGCGGACAGAATGAAGAAGCAGGGCGGTTTTATCCCCGGCATCCGTCCGGGCAGACCGACAAGCGATTACCTGAACTCGGTTCTGAACAAGATCGTTTTCATCGGTGCCTGCGGACTGTCGATCGTTGCGCTGATCCCGATTATTGTTGCAGGTGTCTTCAATATCGGAAGAATCAGTTTCCTCGGAACATCCCTGATCATTATCGTCGGTGTTATCCTGGAAACCCTCTCGCAGATCGAAGGGAAAATGGTGGAAAGAGAGTACGACAGTATTTTCTGACCGGATACAGACAGGCCATTCGGAGTACGGATACTCTGAATGGCCTCTCATGCGTATAAAAACAGGAGGTTCAGTATGAAGATTGTGATGCTCGGCGGCCCCGGCGCCGGAAAAGGCACCCAGGCGAAGAAAATTGCCGCGAAATATGAAATCCCTCACATCTCCACCGGAGATATTTTCCGAGCCAACCTGAAGGCCGGAACGGAACTCGGCCTGAAGGCCAAAGTCTACATGGATCAGGGACTCCTGGTTCCGGATGAACTGACCACAGGCCTTGTTGTGGACCGGATCCAGCAGGAAGACTGCAAAAACGGCTATGTGCTCGATGGTTTCCCGCGGACGATTCCGCAGGCGGAATGCCTGACGGAAGCCCTGAAGAACCTTCAGGACGCGCTGGATTTTGCGCTCAACATCGACGTTCCGGATGAAAACATCATCCGCCGTATGAGCGGCCGGCGTGCCTGCCCGAAGTGCGGTGCGACTTATCACATCGTGAACGCTGCTCCGAAGAAGGAAGGCATCTGTGACGTCTGCGGCGCGGAACTCATCATCCGTGACGACGACCAGCCCGAAACCGTCAAAAAGCGCCTTGATGTCTACCATGAGCAGACACAGCCGCTGATTGAGTACTACGAAAACGAAGGCATCCTGAAAAACGTCGACGGCACGAAGGCTCTTGAAGAAGTTTTTGCCGAGATCGTCGAAATTCTGGAGGCAGAGTAATGTCCGTAACGATTAAATCGGAACATGAGATCGAGCTGATGCGGGAATCCTGCAGACTGCTTGCGATTGTTCATGATGAGATCCGCAAAATGATTGAACCCGGCATTACGACGCTGGAACTGGACAAGAAAGCCTACCACATGATCACGAAGGATTTCGGCTGCAAACCGAACTTCCTGCATCTGTACGGCTTCCCCTATACGATCTGCACTTCCGTCAACGACCAGGTGGTCCACGGCTTCCCGAGCGCAGATGTACGTCTGAAAGAGGGCGACATCATCAGCGTGGATATGGGCCTGATCTACAAGGGCTACCATTCGGACGCCGCGCGGACCTGGGGCGTCGGGGAGATCTCCCCGGAGGACCAGAAGCTCATCGACGTGACGAAGCAGAGCTTCTTCGAGGGAATCAGATTCGCCCGCGCCGGAAACCACCTGCACGATATTTCGGCAGCGGTTCAGGCATACGCCGAATCCTTTGGTTTCGGTGTAGTGCGCGACATGGTGGGACACGGCATCGGAACGGTTCTCCATGAGGATCCGCAGGTGCCGAATTTCAGGGACCGCGGCATGGGGAGGGGCATCCGCCTTCGTCCCGGCATGACGCTTTGTGTCGAGCCGATGATCAACGCCGGTACCTGGGAAGTCGAAATTGACGGCTGGAAATGTGTCACGCAGGACGGCAAAAAATCCGCGCATTACGAGAATACGATCGTGATCACGGAAGGCGACCCGGAAATCCTGACACTGTACCGGGACGGCAGGGAGGTCTGATATGCCTGAGTACAGACCGGGAAGCCTTGCAAGATCCCTTGCGGGCCATGACAAGGACAGGCTTTATGTCATCATCGGGACAGAAGACGGTTACGGCCTTCTTTCAGACGGGAGACTCAAACCGCTTTCTGCACCGAAAAAGAAGAAGACCAAACATTTTCAGATCGGGCCGGATACCGAACTTACAGAGCTCTTCGGAAAAGGTGAAACCGTAAGAGACGAAGATATCCGACGGGTTATTAAATCATTTTTAGGAGGATCGAATGTCGAAAGCTGACGTTATTGAGATTGAAGGAACTGTAACGGAGAAACTGCCGAATGCCATGTTCAATGTGGTGCTTGAAAACGGCCACCGCGTCCTTGCGACGATTTCCGGAAAGCTTCGGATGAACTACATCCGCATCCTGCCCGGTGACCGCGTGACGCTGGAGCTTTCTCCCTACGACCTCACAAAAGGCCGCATTATCTGGAGAGACAAGTAATTTATTAAAATAATACTTGACTTCCCGCGCGGGTTGTGGTATATTATAACGGTTCGCGACAAGAGCGTACTATGCCCTTTCGCAGACCGTTTTCTTTTTATCCCACAAGAAAGAAAAGGGCTGAAGGAAGCGCAGAAAAGCGCAGAAAGCCGCAGAAACAAAAGGCAGAAAGGAGAACAACATGAAGGTAAGATCTTCTGTAAAGCCCATCTGCGACAAGTGCAAGGTGATTAAGAGGAAGGGTGTTATCCGCATCATCTGCGAAAACCCGAAGCACAAGCAGAGACAGGGCTGAGATGCCCCAAACGACGGGCATTGACCCCGAAACAAAACTATAAGGAGGTTTTTAGCACACATGGCTCGTATTTCAGGTGTAGATTTACCGAGAGATAAGCGCATCGAGATCGGACTCACGTATGTGTACGGCATCGGCCGCACCACATCCGGCAAGATCCTTGAGAAAGCGAATGTCAATCCCGACACCCGCGTCAAGGACCTGACAGACGAAGAAGTCGCCGCGATCGCACGCGTTATCGATGAAACTGAGCTCCTGGTGGAAGGCGATCTTCGTCGTGAAGTTGCCATGAACATCAAGAGACTTCAGGAAGTCGGCTGCTACAGAGGAATTCGCCACAGAAAAGGACTTCCGGTCCGTGGCCAGAATACCAAAAACAATGCGAGAACCCGCAAGGGTCCCAAGAAGACTGTAGCGAACAAGAAGAAATAACGCAAAGCGTTAGCGCAGGAACCAAAAGAGACTTGCATAGTCTTTGTAAGGCAGGCATAGGCCCTGCAGACCAAGTAAGGAAGAACCCATAAGGGAGGTTAGTTTTAAAATGGCAAAGAAAGTGTCCACCAAAAGAGTGACAAAAAAACGTGTCAAGAAAAACGTTGAACGCGGACAGGCGCATATTCAGGCATCTTTCAATAACACGATTGTTACATTGACCGACGCTCAGGGCAACGCGATTTCCTGGGCAAGTGCCGGCGGCCTGGGCTTCAGAGGTTCAAGAAAATCTACTCCTTATGCAGCACAGATGGCAGCGGAAACCGCTGTGAAGGCAGCTTTAATACATGGGCTGAAGTACGTTGACGTATTCGTCAAGGGACCCGGCTCGGGACGTGAAGCAGCGATTCGTGCGCTTGCAGCGAGTGGACTTGAAGTGACCAGTATTCGTGACGTGACACCCGTTCCTCACAACGGATGCCGTCCGCCGAAGCGCAGAAGAGTATAACTTTAGGAGGTATTAAAGATGGCAGTAGATAGAACGCCTGTGCTGAAAAGATGCAGATCTCTTGATTTGGATCCCGTTTTTCTTGGAATTGATAAGAAATCCAACAGACAGTCGAAAAGAGCCAACAGAAAGATGAGCCAGTACGCGCTGCAGCTCCGTGAGAAGCAGAAAGCGAAGTTCATCTACGGTGTGTTAGAAAAACCGTTCAGAAATTATTATAACAAGGCAGAGCGCATGAAAGGGCAGACCGGTGACAACCTCATGATCACCCTGGAGCGCCGCCTCGACAATGTGATTTTCCGTCTCGGATTCGCAAGAACCCGTATGGAAGCCAGACAGATCGTTGACCACAGACATATTACCGTCAACGGTAAGATAGTGAACATTCCTTCTTACCTCGTAAGCGTCGGCGATGTCATCGAAGTCAAGGAATCCGCAAAAGACGCGCAGCGTTACAAGGATGTACTTGAAACGACCGGCAGCCGTCTGGTACCGGCATGGCTCACTCAGGATCAGGAAAACCTCAAGGGCGAAGTCCTCGCATTCCCGCAGCGGAGCGAGATCGACGTTCCTGTCAATGAGATGCTGATCGTCGAGTTGTACTCGAAGTAATAAGTGTCGGGATAAGTCGGATTACTATTGTTGCCCACATCAGAAGAAGGAGGGCGAATCATGTTTGATTTCGAGAAACCGAATATTGAGATTGCAGAGATTTCAGAAGACAACAGCTACGGCAAGTTCATCG
>CADCPV010000230.1 GCA_902803345.1 uncultured Eubacteriales bacterium
CAGCGCAGGATTTCCGAAATGCTCTCCTCTTTGGCGTCGCCGATAAAGCAGCAGGTGTTGATGATGATCACATCCGCTTCAGACTCGTCATCTGTAAAGATATAGCCCTCATCACGAAGAATTCCCAGCATGTGCTCCGAATCGGACAGATTCTTGTCACAGCCGAGAGAAAGGAAGAAGATCTTTTCGTTCATTCTTCTTCGGCCGGAACTTCCTCCGCCTGATCGCCGGCTTCTTCTTCCGCATATTCCGAATCGTCGTAGTATTCGCTTTCGTACTCTTCCGGATACTCATCCTCGTCGTAATATTCTTCGTATTCCTCGGGATATTCGTCATCCAGCACATGGACGCGGCCGGCATAGAATTCTTCGACTGCAACCGAAAGATTCTTTTCCTTGGCCTGCGCGTCGACAAGCGGCTCGGAACCGGCGTTGATCTGACGTGCACGCTTTGCGGTCGCCAGCACCAGCGAATAGCGGTTTGTGATCGTCATGTCGCCGGCCACGGCGGTATCGTTGATTTTCTCAATCATTTCCTTATAAGACGGATGGATCATGGTTCATCGTCCTCCTTTGTTATCATCAAAAGTTCTTCTTTGAGGCGCAGAAGAAGTTCATCGCGTGCGGCGGCTTCTTCCTGTTTTTTCCGGATCAGGTCACGGACTTCCAGAACGCAGGTTTCCAGGTCGTCGTTCACGGTCATCGCATCATAGCGCGGTACGTAATCCGCTTCGTCAACCGCCCGGCGCATGCGCCTGAGGATCTCGGAAAGGCTTTCCGTTCCGCGGCCGACTAGCCGGTCGTAGAGTTCCTTCGCACTCGGCGGAACCACGTAGAGAAGCAGGGAATCCGGGAACTTGTCACGGATCTGCAGGCCGCCCTGGACCTCAATCTCGAGGATGACATTCCTGCCTTCATTTACGTTCTTCAAGACGTAATCCTTCGGCGTTCCGTAGTAATTGCCGTTGTAGACCGCATGCTCCAAAAGCCTGTCTTCCGCAATCATCTCTTCAAATGCTTCGCGGCTGACGAAGAAGTACTCTCTGCCTTCTTCCTCGCCTTCCCGCATGGATCTCGAGGTTGCGGAAATACTGAGTGCAAAGTCATCCGGCCAGCGCTTCAGGAGTTCTTTGACAATCGTCCCCTTACCAACGCCGGAAAAGCCGGAAATCACGATCAGAAGACCTTTTTTCTGCATAGTTCACCTCAAATCAGATCTTAACAACACTACATTATATCCTAAGACTTTCATTCTGTCAATCAACCGCCGTTTATTGATAGCGCCAGCCGGGAAGGTAGCCGTTTTTCAGCATATTCCCGGTGATTTTCCCGAAGCCGAGCGGATATCCGTCCGTACAGAGAAGCGCCCGTCCGTTTTCTTCCGGAGAAAGATCCGTAATGTCCAGCGTCTCGCCCTTCAGATACCGGATCACGCGCTCATCCTGCACCGGAAGGTCGAGGCAGCAGGGATACTCCTCTTTCCGAAGCGCCATCGCAAGTGCCTGAGAAGGCTCAAAACGGCCCTTTTTCTGTTCACCCAGGAGTAAACCCGACCGCAGGATCCGAAGGCCTGTAAGGGGCAGATCTGCGCCTTTGGGGGCCAGATACAGGCGCTCGCCGCGAAGTTCCAGACGGTCCCGGTCAGGCGGCATCCCGAGCGCCGAAAGAAATGCTTCCGTTTCGGCCGAAAGTTTCGGAGAGGTGCGGGATCGTACGGGATCTTTCCGCGTCTGAACCGCATCCTCTTCCGGATATCCCTCCTTCTGAAGAAGTGCAATGAAATGTCCCTCCCCCCGGAGCTTATGCGGATAAAGCCGCGCACAGAAAAGAAGCTCCGGATCATCTTCCGATGCGAGATCCGGCCTTCCCAAAGAGAAGCCTTCATACCGCCCGGAGAAGTCTGCGACATGCAGACCGGGACAGCACTTCTTCATATGGAGCACAATCTCCTCGTCCTCTTCCACGGAAAAGGTACAGGTCGAATACAGCAACATTCCGCCGGGGCGAAGCATCCGGAGCGCATTTTCCGTAATACTTTTCTGAAGCGCCGTATAAAATCCGATGCCGTGTTCCACATAGCTTCGGATAACTGCCGGATCTTTCCGGAACATGCCCTGTCCCGAACAGGGGGCATCAATCAGGATTTTATCGAAATATTCCGGGAAACGGTCTGCAAGGTTTCTCGGATCCTCGGACAGGATCAGGGCGTTTTTCACACCGAACAGCTCTAAGTTTTTCAGAAGTGCCTGTGCGCGGGAATTGCTGATATCGTTGGAAACAAGAAGGCCTTCCCCCTGAAGTTTTGCCGCAAGCTCCGTCGACTTTCCGCCCGGCGCGGCACAAAGATCCAGCACCCGTTCTCCCGGCTTCACCGGCAGGATCTGCGCAGGCGCCATCGCCGACGGCTCCTGCAGGTAATACAGGCCGGCATAATAATACGGATGTTTGCCGGCCCGCTCCGAGGCGCCGATATAATAGCCGTTTTCCGTCCACGGGACCCGTCTTAATGGGAAAGGGCTGATCTGTTCGAACTTGGAAGGGCTGATCTTCAGCGTATTAACGCGAAGCCCGGCCGTCTTTTCTGCACGGAAGCTGTTCAGATAATCCTCATATTCCGCCCCGAGAAGCTTCTTCATCATCGAAAGATACGGTTCTGGGAGCGCAGGTATTTTATTCATATACTACCCTAAGAAAAAGAAAAGCAGGCACGCCGTAAACAGCATGCCTGCGCGGTCAGTAAAAGTCAGGAAATTATAAATCTTCCTCATCTTCCTCATCGGCGTCCGTCTCAAAGAAGGGCTGGGAATTCGCCGGAATCTTCTCTTCGGGCTCTTTCTGATTCAGCTCCCGCTGGTTCTGCTCGATGATGTTCAGGTGCTCGGAAAGCGAGGAAAGAAGCGCCGTGTAGCGGTTCTGGCTGTCTTCAACCGTACCCGAGATGATCGTATGCAGGTTGTCGAGCATCGCATTCGTATAATCCAGCGCGCCCTGGCGGATCGCACCGGCTTCGTCTGTCGCATTATCCAGAATCTCACGTGCCTGGTCCTGTGCATCCTTGAGGATTTCGTTGGCCTTTTCATAAGCCATGCGGGTGATCTGGTTCTCATTGACCATATGCTCCGCATAAGCCTGCGCCTTGTCCTCAATCTCCGATGCCTTCTTCTTGGCATCGGACAGGATCTTGTCACGGTTGTTCAGCATGCGCTGATACTTCTTGACTTCCTCAGGCGTATACTGGCGAAGCTCATCCAGGAATTCTTCAAGCTGAGGCCGGTCTACAATGATCTTGGTGTTCGAAAACGCCTGCATTTTACATCCGTCAATGTACTCCTCGATATCGCCGATAACCTGTTCAATTCTGTTGCTCATTGTATTCTCCTCGCTTTTATATATTTATTTGGGATTATTTGCTGATTAATTCCGGAACTTTCCGGCATACTTTTCCATGACTTTTTTTGCCACATGTTCCGGCACAAATTCCGAAATATCTCCGTTATAGGAGGCAACCTCCTTCACGATGCTCGAAGAAAGATAAGCATAGGTGAGGTTCGTCGTAAGAAAAACCGTATCCACATCCGGTGCGAGCTTCCGGTTTGTCTGTGAAAGCTGCAGTTCATATTCAAAATCCGTTACCGCACGCAGTCCGCGGATCATGAAATCCGCCTTTTCGGAGCGGGCGAAATTCACAGTCAGGCCGGAGAAGGATTTCACTTCGACATTCGGAAGATGTCGGACCGCTTCTTTGATCATCAGGATCCGTTCCTCAACGCTGAAAAGCGGTGTTTTTGCAGAGTTGTTGAGAACGCCGACAATAAGGCGGTCCGTAAACCTGGCTGCGCGTTCGATGATATCCAAATGTCCGAAAGTAACCGGATCAAATGACCCGGGATAAACAGCAATGCTCATAAACTCGTTTTCCTCTGCAGAAACAGATGCCGGTTTGTTTTATAGCGCTTGTCCCGGACAATCAAAAAAGGAAGTTCCGAAAGCGTTTCGGGATCGAAGCGGATGGATTCCTCCACGACAATCAGCGTTTCTTCCGTAATCAGCGAAGATCCGGAAAGCTTTGAGAGTGTGCGTTCTGCTTCTCCCTGCCCGTAAGGCGGATCCATAAAAACAAGATCAAAAGCGCTGCCGGTCCGCCGCTCCAGTGCCGAAATCCCGAGAAGTGCATCCGTCCGGAGCACTTCCGAACGTTCGCGGAGTCTGGTAAAAGTCAGGTTCTCTTCTATAACGCGTACCGCAGCCGGATTCTTTTCGATAAAGACTGCCTGAGAAGCGCCTCTTGAAAGAGCCTCGATCCCGATTGCACCGGAACCTGCGTACAGGTCAAGAAAGCGGCATCCCATAAGTCTTGGCTGCAGGATGTTGAACAGGGTTTCCTTGATCCGGTCCGTAGTCGGACGAGTGGAAAGTCCCGGTACTGTTTTGAGCGGAAGACTCCGCGCCGATCCTGCTATTACTCTCACCTTTAACCCTGCTCCGAAATTATTGACATCGCCATATAATCCGTATCCCCTTCAAACTGCTTTCAGATCTCCGGGCGCTGATATTGTATCACGATTTGTTCGTGATGACAAGTAAAATGACAAAAATCCCTGAAGATTTTCAGATCAGATCTCTCCGATTAATCAGGGTCAGCTCAAGGAGAAAAGCAATCCCCACATAGGCTGCAATAACGAGCAGGGAAGACCATACAGTGTCCCACTTTCCGACCGAAAGAAGCTGCAGATTTCCCACCAGAGAGATGTACTCGATGCGGAAGCTCTGCTCAGGTTTCAGTAAGCGTGCGACTTCCGAAGCGGAAAACAGGAGCGGCGCGCCGAACCACAGATAGATCATGCTCAGGACAATAGCGGGCATCTGACGTTTCATCAGGTCAGTCAGCATGAGCACGAAGATGCCGATCGCCGACAGCAGAAGCCCTGCCGTCACAGTATATACCAGAAGATTCAGGATCCCGCCGGTCGGAAGCCCTCTGAAAAAAACAAGAATCATCAGGATCATTGCGATGACGCTGACGTCTGTAAGAAGGAACGAATAAATCACGACCAGGATAGCGTGTACCAGGAACACCTGTGTACGTGAATGATGCGAAGCAATGTTCTTTATGAATCCGGATCTTCTTAAGGGCGTCAGAAAGACGGCGACGAAAAATACGATGAAAATCCTGAGGTTCCCCTTAATTGCAAATGAGATAAAATCCCCGTAGTTATGGACGGTAAAAAACCCCACCAGTCCGCCCAGATCCGGATCAAGCTCCAGATCGCCCGGAATTGAGAAAGGATTGAATCCGAAATATTCATCATACATCGTCTGCAGCCACGGCACGTTTCCAAACATCAGGCCGTAGACGGCTCCGGTCATAAGGGAAAGGCCAAAACATACAAGCAGCAGGATCAGCGGGCTTTTGGACTTTTTAGCGCGGTAGAGTTCCGCAAAAAACAGATTTTTCATGTCAGCGGACCTCCCTTGTGACACCCATGAAGTACTGCTCCAGAGATTCGCGGATCAGTTGGCATTCGTGAACGTGGATGCCGGCCATGATCATGCGCTCCAGCATCTCATCGCGGCGTTCGAACTGCTCCAGTACATGCAGCATATGATCGGATTTTGTCTGATAGCTGAAGATTCCCATGCTTTCAAGGACCGTTTTGGCCTGATCGATCTGGTCGACAATGAAGCGCACATAGGCGGGCATGGAATTAAGGATTTCCTCTTCCGTCGCCTCCTTCATAAGGTGTCCGCGCTCCAGTATCCCGTAGGTAGTTGCAACCTTTGAGAGTTCATCCAGCAGATGGCTTGAAATCAGGATCGTCTTCCCCGCTTCCTGGTTGAGCCGCTGCAGCACCAGGCGTACATCATGAATACCCTGCGGATCCAGACCGTTGATGGGTTCGTCGAGAATCAGAATGTCCGGATCTCCGGAAAGCGCAAGTGCAATCGAAAGGCGCTGGCGCATGCCAAGGGAAAAACTTCCGCAGCGCACGTCCGCCCAGTTCGCAAGGCCTACAAAAGCCAAAAGATCGCGGGACTTTTTTTCATCAGATTTCAGGCCGAGCGCAATCCGCTTGATTTCCATGTTCTGAAGTGCACTCAGACTGGTGTAAAGTCCCGGCTCTTCGATCAGGACACCGATCCGGGGATAAGCGATATGCCCGTTTCCAATATGGATACTTCCGACGCTCGGGTAAGCGAGTCCCGCAAGCATTTTCAGGATGGTCGTCTTTCCCGCGCCGTTCCTGCCGATCAGTCCGTAGACAGCGCCTTCCTCCACATGGAGGTCGACGCTGTCTACGGCTGTGACATTCTTATATTGTTTCGTAAGATCTGAAGTTGTAATGATATAAGACATAATTCCTTAGTTTCAGTCCTCTTTTCCCTCTTTTTCTTCTTCCGGCATCATATTCTTCCGTACGAGCTTCACAAGAACAAGCCCTGTGATCACAAGGAGAACGATTACGCCTCCGAGAGTGAAAAACAGACTGTAATTTCCTCGAATAAGCGCAACAATCATACCTGAAAAGCATCCAAGCAGCAGGATAATCAGGATGATTGCGGCAATACGTTTTCTGGACACGGCGGATCCTTTCATTTTTTACAGGTCCGCCGGCGTTTCTTCGACGATCTTCTCCGCCATCAGCTCGTCATAAAGCGCCTGGTATTTCTTCGCGGAAGCCGCCCAGGAGAAGTCCTGCTTCATCGCGCGGATCAGCATCTCGTCCCAGCGCTCGCGCTGGTTCTCGTAGACATGTTTTGCATAGCGGATAATGCCGAGCATCTCATGTGCATTGTAGTTCCGGAAGGAGAAGCCGGTGCCTTCGTTCGTAATCTCGTTGTATGCCTGGACCGTATCCTTCAGGCCGCCGGTTTCGCGGACGATCGGAAGGGTTCCGTAGCGAAGAGACATCAGCTGCGACAGGCCGCAGGGCTCGAACAGGGAAGGCATCAGGAAGGCGTCGCAGCCTGCATAAATCCTGTGGGAAAGCGCTTCCGAGTAGAAAATGCTCGCGCTGACTTTTCCGGGATACAGGGATGCATAATAGCGGAACATATCCTCATAGCGCTTCTCTCCGGTTCCGAGGATGACGATCTGGATATTCGGCTGTTCGCACATTTCATGCATGACGCAGTCGATGAGGTCGAAGCCCTTCTGGTCCGTGAGACGCGATACAATACCGACCATGAAAGCATCGGGTTTCTTCTCGAGTCCGAGTTCTTCCTGAAGGGCGGCTTTGTTCGCGGCCTTTCCTTTCAGCGCATCCTTGATGCCGTATTCCACGGCGATGTCCTTATCGGAGGACGGATTGTAGAAATCCGTGTCGATACCATTGACAATGCCCCGAAGGTTCTCGGATCTTGCCTGTAAAAGACCATCCATGCCTTCTCCGTAGAAAGGTGTCTTGATCTCTTCGGCATAGGTGTCGGAAACTGTCGTGATGCGGTCGGAATATACCAGGCCGCCCTTCAGCATGTTGCCGTTTCCATAGGCTTCCAGCTTGTCCGGTGTGAAGTAGTAAGCCGAAAGACCGGTCTTTTCCATCATCGTCCGAACATCCCAGGTGCCCTGGAACTTGAGGTTGTGGATCGTAAAGATCGTCTTCATGTGGTGGTAATAGAGATCACCCTGGAACGAGTCGTTAAGGTAGACGGGAACCAGGCCGGTCTGCCAGTCGTGACAGTGGATGATGTCCGGCTTCCAGTCTAAAAGCGGAAGCACCGAAAGCACCATCCGGGAGAAGAAGGCGAATTTCTCAATGTCATCATAGACATTGCTGTAGGGCCAGGAGCCGCTGAAGTAGAATTCGCTGTCAATGAAATAGAAAATGACACCGTCAAGCGTCAGTCTGTAAAGTCCGACATACTGATCCCGCCAGCAGAAACCGGTATAAAAATGGGTAACATACTCCATTTTCTCCCGGAAGCTGTCCTTAATGCAGGTGTATTTCGGCATAATAACACGGACATCGTATTTTTCGGTATCGAAGTATTTCGGAAGCGAGCCCGCCACGTCTGCAAGACCGCCGGTCTTGATGAAGGGAACGCACTCCGATGCAGCAAATAACACGTTCGTCTTTTTCATGAAACACCTCCGCGGGTTTTCTTTGTTCTAATCATACCTTAAACCCTTTCTTTCGTCAATCAAAAAAAAGAAATGTTCATTGCAAAAAGGTAAAAGCGATGTTACAATAGTGCAAAGGACAGACAGAGAAAAAGGAGACACACATGCTCTATCTGCAGATTCGGAACATCGGAAAATTCACTTCTCTGCTCTTTGCGGGCGATTCCTTCGACCGGTTTCTTCTGCACGACGCTTCTTTTGAAACGAGTTTCACCACAATCGTCGAAGGCCGGAAGAACGAAGGCTTTTTTACGGAAGAAGAAAAGGAAAAAGAGCTCGCAGAAAGCTTCATCCGGTGGTCCCAGATCCGGCCTTCCGCCTATAAACTGCTGCAGGGGAAAAAGCTTCCGGTTTCCTTTAAAGTCATCCTGCTGACCGCGCCAGCAGTTACAAAAACCATGGTTGAAAAGTCCGGTTTTTCTGGCTGTTCCGTCTCTTCTCTCTCTGTAAGCGCAGTCTACCGCGAACAGAAACTTCTTCTTCGGACCGGTGTTTCCTACAGCGGCTTTTCGATGGACCGCAGTCTCGAAAAGTACTGGGATGAATCGGTGCTGAAGTTTTTGAAGGACCGGGAGATCGAGTGCGCGGAACCGGAGGAATAAACAGCATTACAGGAGGTATGAGCCATGCTGACCGCAAAAGAAAACATGCGCGAAACGATTCTCTGCCGGAATCCGGAGCGCTATGTCAACCAGTATGAAGCCCTGACATTCCTTCCGAACCCCATCACCTTCCGCGGAAGCTATCCGACACTCGGCGGCCCGCCTGTTGTGAACGGCTGGGGTGTCACCAATGTCTGGCCTGAAGGAACCCCCGGTCCCTTCCCGGTACATACGCCCGATAAGATTGTTGTCCAGGATATTGAGCACTGGCAGGATTATGTTCATGCACCGGATCTCAGCGCTTCCCAGGAGGAATGGGACCGCTGCAAGGCGATCTGGGATGCCGCAGACGGCACCAGGGCTTTCAAATCAGCCATGATTGCGCCAGGCATTTTCGAACAGTCGCACCATCTCTGCGAGATGCAGAATGCGCTCATCTACTATATGGAATATGAGGATGAGATGCACGATCTCGTGAAATACCTGACGGAATATGAACTTCAGCTTGCTGAATCACTCTGCTCTCATCTCCATCCGGAAGCGATCCTGCATCACGACGACTGGGGCTCCGAGACCAATTCCTTCTTCCGACCTTCTATGTTCGAAGAGTTTTTCGTCGACGCGTATAAGGAGATTTACGGTTACTATCATGATCACGGTGTGGAGTTTATCGTGCATCATTCCGACTCCTACTGCGCGAATCTTGTTCCGGATATGATCGAAATGGGCATCGATGTCTGGCAGGGCTGCATGCACAGTAATGACGTGCCGGCGCTTGTCAAAAAATACGGCGACAAAATCACTTTCATGGGCGAGATTGACAACAAGTTCGTGGATTTCGACGGCTGGACGGTCGAGGACTGCGAGAAGGCCGCTGTCGGCGCGATCGAGCGCGTCGGCACCATGAAGGGCTTCATCCCCTGCATCACCCAGGGCGGACCGGGCTCTGTTTACAAGGGTACCTATCAGGCGCTGACGGATGCGATTGACCGGTACAATCTCACACATTTCGGCGGCACAAAGGAAGAACTCGATCAGAGCCGGCTTCCGCTGATGATTATGTTCTGAGGATACTAAGACACAGAAAGGATTAATGTAAAACAGAATGAAAGAAGTGTTTGTTGAAGGAAAAACCCTGCCGGAGGCTTATCACAAAGCGCTCCTTGCGCTCGAGGACGCACCGGTTATCCCCTGCCCCTTCTGGAATACAGAGCAGAAGGAAGTCAGCATGACCTATGTGGTTTCGGAACCAATGTCCGAGCCTATGATCTCGCGGCTATTCTTCGGTGATCCCAGAAGTCTCGAACAGTATCGGCAGGAAATGCTGGACGGCATCATGGATTTTGAAATTGAGCGTGGAAACTGGGTCTACACCTACCACCAGCGCTATGCCTCCCAACTTCCCTTTGTGATCGAGGAGCTGAAAAAGGATCCCTGGTCCCGCCGTGCCGTGATGGACATCCGCTCTCCCGAAGATATCGGTTCCGATGATCCTGCCTGCTGGCAGCATGCGCAGTACTTCATCCGGGACGGCGCCCTCCACTGCAAGATCCTCTTCCGCTCCAACGATGCCTGCAAGGCTTCCTTCATGAATGCTTTCGCACTGATCCTTTTACAGAAAAAGATTGCAGACGCACTGGGTCTCCCTGTGGGCACCTACACCCACCGCGCCAACAGTTTCCACTGCTACGCCCGCGATTTTGACCTACTGGCCGGCTATATTCAGCGGATCAGAAGCGGCGATGACCAGACTTTTGACTATGACGGTGACTG
This sequence comes from uncultured Eubacteriales bacterium, assembly GCA_902803345.1. The sequence goes on from CADCPV010000230.1 coordinate 10,497, forward strand.
GGATGAGCTGATGGAGGAACAGCGCCCCGCGATTGCGGAGATGGTCCGCCAGCAGAAAGAAAAAGGGAACTGATCGTTCATTAACAGCTGCCTGGACGCTTTGATCAACACAAGACAGCAGCTGCAGCAC
>CADCPV010000231.1 GCA_902803345.1 uncultured Eubacteriales bacterium
AATATCTGCGGCTCCTGCATCATCGGCCACGGAACGGAAGTCCGTCCGGGTGCCTTTATCCGCGGTTCGGCAATTGTCGGCAATAACTGCGTCGTCGGAAACTCCACGGAACTCAAAAATGTGATTCTCTTTGACAATGTGCAGGTTCCGCATTATAACTATGTCGGTGATTCGATCCTGGGCTACAAGTCCCACATGGGCGCCGGCTCCATCACTTCGAATGTTAAGAGCGACAAGAAACTCGTCGTTGTGAAGGACGGCACGCAGCAGATCGAAACCGGCCTCAAGAAGATGGGCGCGATGCTCGGCGACCGCGTCGAAGTCGGCTGCAACAGCGTGCTGAATCCTGGCACCGTGATCGGTCGGGATTCCAACATTTACCCGACTTCCTGTGTGCGCGGCGTAGTACCGGCGAACAGCATCTGGAAGCGCGACGGCGACGTTGTTGAAAAGTATTGATTTTTCATAAATTATATAATAGAAAGGTGTTTCCCATGAAAGTTATCGTTGTTGAGAACTATGAAGAAGGCGCAAAGAAAGGCGCTGACATCATCGAAAAGATCGTCCGCGAGAATCCGGAGTGCACGCTCGGCCTTGCCACAGGCTCCAGCCCGGTCGGCATGTATCAGGAACTGGCGCGCCGCTGCAGGGAAGAAGGGCTTGACTTCTCGAAGATTCATTCTGTGAACCTGGACGAGTATGTCGGACTTCCGGGCACGCATGACCAGAGCTATCGCTATTTCATGAATGACAATCTCTTTGATCATATCAATATCGACAAGGTCAATACCTATGTCGCAAAAGGCATCGGCGATGTCACGGAAAACCTCCGGGAATTCAATGAAATCCTGGACAAAACCGATATCGAGATCCAGGTCCTCGGCGTCGGTCCGGACGGACATCTCGGATTCAACGAGCCCGGCGAAACGCTTTACGACGGCGCACATGAAGAAACCCTTGACGACAGCACGATCGAAGCGAACAAGCGCTTCTTCGCCTCGAAGGAAGAAGTTCCGACCCACGCGGTCACGATGGGCATGGGCAATATCATGCGTGCAAAACGCCTTCTTATGATCATCAGCGGCAATAAGCAGGATGCAGCGACGAAACTTCTCATGAAGGACAAGATCGATCCGAAGTGCCCCTGCACCTTTATGCGCATGCACCGCGACGCAACCGTGATCATCGAAAAGAAGCTGGCGCAGGAGATCGGCTACTGCTGATTTCATGCCATTTCGTGAAAAATCAGGCGAAAAACAAGGAAAAACAAGGAATTTTGTTGTTTTTTCGCTTGATTTTTCTGAAAAATAGTGTTATAGTACGCATGTACTTAAAAAGTGGGCTTTCAAGAGAGCCCGCTTTTTTCATGGCGTACAGACAGAACGGGAGCAGTTTATGGCAAAACATGATCAGATCGAAAAGAAGGCGGAGGCGCTTTCCCTGAAATTTCTGGAAGAACACGGCCTGAGCCTTGTGGATACGGAATATGTAAAAGAAGCCGGCACCTGGTACCTTCGCTACTATATCGACAAGGAAGGCGGCGTTACGATCAATGACTGTGAGACGGTCAGCAGGTTTTTAAGTGCAGAACTTGACCGGGATGATTTTATTCCCGACGCCTACACGCTGGAGGTATCGAGCCCGGGGCTCGGACGGCCGCTGAAAAAGGAAAAGGATTACACGCGGAACCTTGGAAAACCTGTTGAAATCCGCCTGTTCAAGGCTGTTTCCGGAGAAAAGGAACTTCTGGGAGATCTCATATCCTGGGACCAGAATTCCGTAACAATAAAAGACAAAGACAGCGAAACTGTTTTGGAGAAAAAGAATATCGCACTGATCCGCGAATACGTGGACTGGAACGCATCAGGCGCAATCACTGAGGAGGAAAACGAAAATGAATAAGGAGCTCATGGAAGCCCTCGATCTTCTGGAAAAGGAAAAAGGCATCAGCAAGGACGTGCTGTTCGACGCGATCGACGCATCGCTCGTCAAGGCCTGTGAAAACAACTTCGGTTCCGCCGAAAACATTACGGTTTCGATCGACCGTGAAACCTGCGATTTCGCAATCCTGCAGGAAAAGACGGTAGTCGAAAAGGTGGAAAACCCCAACACGCAGATTCTTCCGGAAAAGGCAAAGGAAATTGATCCCTCTGCCGAAATCGGCGGAACAGTCCGCGTGGAAGTAAAATCCAGAGAATTCGGCCGGATCGCGGCACAGAATGCCAAGAGCATTATTCTGCAGAAGATCCGTGAAGAAGAGCGCCAGACCATCAGCGATTATTTCAACAGCCGTGCGCATGATATCATGACCGGTGTTGTCCAGCGTGTAATGAACGGCATTGTCAGTGTAAATTTAGGCAAGGCAGATGCAATTCTCACAAAGGAAGACATTATTCCCGGCGAAACCTTCCAGCCCACCCAGCACATCAAGGTTTATGTGGTCGGCATGAAGGACGGCGGCAAGGGTCCGCGTGTCCAGATTTCCCGTACCAAGGCCAACATGGTCCGGCGTCTGTTCGAACTGGAAGTCGCCGAAATCAAGGACGGTATTGTCGAAATCCGTGCGATCAGCCGCGAAGCCGGTTCCCGCACTAAGATGGCGGTCAGTTCAAACGATCCTTCCATCGATCCGATCGGTGCCTGCATCGGCGTAAACGGATCCCGTATCACGCCGATCGTCAACGAGCTGCACGGAGAGAAGATCGATATCGTTCACTGGGATGAGAACCCGGCCCGTTTTGTGGAAAATGCGCTGTCTCCGGCGAAGGTCATTGCAGTTGCGGCTGACGAAGACGAACATGCGGCGCTTGTCGTAGTTCCGGACAACCAGCTGTCTCTTGCGATCGGCATGAAGGGCCAGAACGCGCGTCTTGCAGCGAAGCTGACCGGCTTCAAGATTGACATCAAGTCCGAGTCCCAGGCACAGGAAGAAGGCCTGTTCGACGATTACGAGGAAGGCTACGACGAAGAATACGAAGAGGGCTATGAAGAATATTCCGACGAGGAATATGAGGACTCCGCAGATTACGGCGAGGAGCCTGCGGAAGAATAAAACTGATTGGAGCACGCTTTGGCTAAAAAGAAGATTCCGCAGCGTATGTGCATTGTCTGCGGAGAGACAAAAGACAAAAGAGACCTTCTCCGGATCGTGAAAACCCCGGACGGGATTCATTATGATCCCACAGGGCGCATGAACGGGAGAGGGGCGTATCTTTGCGGAAGCAATGAGTGCTTTCAGAACATGAAGAAAAAACGTGCGCTTGACCGGGCATTTTCCATGCATGTGGAAGATGCGGTTTATGAAAATCTTTTAGAGGAGCTTTCAGAATAAGTTTGGACAGAATTCTATCAATGATGGGGCTTGCGAATAAGGCGGGAAAGCTTGTTTCCGGAGAATTTGCTTCGGAAAAGGCCGTAAAGGAAGGAAAGGCCCGCCTTGTCATCATTGCCTCCGATGCATCGGACAACACGAAGAAGCTTTTTTACGACAAATGCCGCAGCTACTCGGTTCCTGTGAGGGTTTACGCAGACAAGGAATCCATCGGGTCGGCGCTCGGGAAGCGTACCCGCGCCAGCACCGCCGTTACGGATGAAGGGTTTGCAAGATCGATTCTGCAGAAAATCGATGATCTGCCGCCAGATGAAAGGGGGAACAAATGATCAGGATTTATGAACTTGCAAAGGAAATCGGCACAGACAGCAACAGGATCATCGAGTTTCTCGGAGGCGACAGGAAACCGGCTTCCGGTATTGATGATGAGACAGCAAAAAGAGTACGTGAGAAATTTGCACCGGTAAAAAAAGAGGAGAAAAAGGTGAGTAAAGAGATGTCAGAAAATCCCGAAAAGAAGATCGGCGCCCCGGAGAAAAAAGAGACGGCCGTAAGAAAGGAGCCCGCAAAGGCTCCTGAGAAGAAACCGCTTCCGGAAAGGCCGAAAGCTCCGCAGGGCGAAGCACCGAAGAAGAAAAAACCGGTGCTCCTGTTCCGGCCGGAAAACGCTTCGAAAAACAATACATTCATGAAAAACCAGGGAAGTTCTACGGCATCTTCGCAGAAGGCACCGGGCCGCACAGCACCGGATGACCGCAGAAATCCCGCCCGGCCGCAGGGCAAACCTGTCCGTCCGAATCCCCAGACGCCGCCGGAACGCCGGGTAATCCGCCCGAATGTTCCGACGACCGCTGAGCAGTACCGGGATTATGTGAAAGAAGAGACTGCAAGACCGGTCCGTCCGAGACCGAAGAAGGAAGAGCTTCCGGAAAGTGCTCCGGCGCCTGTCGCGGAAATTCCCGAAGTGCAGCCTGTCATAGAGACACCCGTCACAGTTCCGGAAGAAACAATCATTCAGCCTGTTGCCGAGAATATTCCCGCAGCAGAACCCGTTCAGGAAACTAAGAAGCCTGAAACGATTGAAAAGACTGAAAAAACTGAGCAGCCGGAAGATACAGAGCAGCAGCCGGTTCGCGAAAAAGTGAAACCGGAGCGGCCGAAAGCGGAAAGACCGAAGACCGAAAAGCCGGCGCCGGAAAAGGCACCCGTGCGCTCGATCTTCGACCGCAACATGGGACCCTTACGCAATGTTTACAAAGAGCGTGAGGAAAAAGAAGCCAAGGCAAGAGAACAGCGTCAGCTTGAAGGCACTGACCGTCAGGGTCAGCGTCCGACAGGAGAGCGCAGACGTCCGGACGGCCAGAGAAGCACCTTTACCCAGAGAAGAGACGGCACCGGCAGGCCCGCACAGGGACTTCAGGGCGGCGCACGTCAGGGCCAGGGTACAGGAAGAACGGGCCAGCAGGGCCAGGGAAGACCCGCCCAGGGACAGAACAGGGGGCTTTTCGGACAGAAGACCGGCGGCCAGACCTCCGGCAGATTTACAAAAGACCAGAGAGGTTCCGCGCCTTCGGAGAGTGCTGTTCCCGGCAAGAACGATTCCCGCAAGCGGAACAACGCAAACGGCAAGACGCTTGATAAGCAGCGCCAGGACCGCGACCGTACCGGCAAGAAGGCAGAGAACTTCAAGAATCTCTCCAAGACGACAAATCAGAAGAACCAGAAGCCGCAGCAGCCCAAGAAGGAAGAAGAAGTCATCAAGATGATCACGCTTCCCGATGTGATTACGCTGAAGGAACTGGCTGAAAAGATGAAGATGAAGCCCGCGGACATCATTAAGAAACAGTTCCTGCAGGGCAAAATGCTGACCGTGAACTCCGAGATTCCTTACGAGGAAGCTGAGGAAATCGCAATCGGATATGATATCCTCTGCGACCATGAGGTCCAGGTCGATGTCATCGAAGAACTCCTCCGGGAGGATGAAGAAGATGAGAAGCTGATGGTGAAGCGCCCGCCGGTTGTCTGTGTCATGGGACACGTCGACCACGGCAAAACCTCGCTTCTTGACGCGATCCGTTCGACAAATGTGACATCCCGCGAGGCCGGCGGCATTACGCAGCACATCGGTGCTTACATGGTCGAATGCAACGGCGAGAAGATTACCTTCCTTGATACGCCCGGCCATGAAGCCTTCACCGCGATGCGTATGCGCGGCGCCCAGGCGACGGATATTGCGATCCTCGTTGTCGCGGCAGACGACGGCGTCATGCCGCAGACAGTGGAAGCAATCAACCACGCCAAGGCAGCCGGCGTCGACGTCATTGTCGCAGTCAACAAGATCGACAAGCCTGCGGCCAATGTGGACCGCGTCAAGCAGGAGCTGTCGGAATATGAGCTCGTTCCCGAAGACTGGGGCGGATCCACGATTTTCGTTCCGGTTTCGGCAAAGACGCACGAAAACATCGACAGCCTTTTAGAGATGATTCTGCTTCTTACGGAAGTCAAGGAACTGAAGGCCAATCCGAACCGCGAAATGCGCGGAATCGTCATTGAGGCGAAGCTGGATAAGGGCCGCGGCCCGGTCGCAACCGTTCTCGTACAGAAGGGAACGCTCAAGGTCGGCGATTTCGTTTCGGCCGGTTCTTTCTACGGCAGAGTCCGTGCGATGCTGGATGCAGACGGCAACGCGATGAAGAGTGCCACGCCTTCGACGCCTGTTGAGATACTCGGTCTCAACGGTGTCCCGAATGCGGGTGAAGTCGCGATCGGCCACAAGAACGAGCGCGATGCGCGTTCCTACGCCGAGACCTTCATTGCGGAAGAGAAGAAGAAGATGCTGGCGGATACCAAGCAGAAGCTGACAATGGACAGCCTGTTTGCGGAAATCCAGGCCGGAAATATCAAGGAGCTTCCGATCATTGTCAAGGCAGACGTTCAGGGTTCTGTGGAAGCCGTGAAGCAGTCTCTCGAAAAGCTTTCCAACGAGGAAGTGCAGGTCAAGGTCATCCACGGCGCAGTCGGTCTCATCAACGAATCCGATGTCTCGCTGGCTTCCGCTTCCAATGCTCTTGTGATCGGCTTTAATGTACGTCCTGATGCACAGGCAAAATCTCTTGCGGAGCAGGAGCATGTGGATCTGAGACTCTACAAAGTCATTTATCAGGCAATCGAGGATGTTGAGGCCGCGATGAAGGGCATGCTCGCTCCGGTTTACGAGGAGCGGATCATTGCACATGCGGAAATCCGCATGACCTTCAAGTCTTCCGGCGTCGGCATGATTGCAGGTTCCTATGTGCTTGACGGCACCATCGAACGCGGCGCAAGCGCCCGGATCACCCGCGGAAAGGACCAGATTTACGACGGTCCGATCGCATCCCTGAAGCGTTTCAAAGACGATGTAAGGGAAGTCCGCGAAGGCTTCGAATGCGGTATCGTATTTGAGAAATTCACCGACATCATGGAAGGCGACCAGATCGAAGTCTACAAGATGGTCCAGGTGGAAAGGAAATAAGCAATGAAAAAAGGCAGCATGCGTTCACTCCGCATCAATACGGAAGTTCAGCGGGAACTCGGAAGGCTGATCAGCATGGAGCTGAAAGACCCCCGGGTTCACCCGATGACCACCGTCGTATCATGCGAAGTTACGACCGACCTGAAGATCTGCAAGGCTTATATTTCGGTTCTTGCGGATGAGAAGGAACGGAAAGAAACCATGGAAGGACTGAAGTCCGCAGCCCCGTTCCTCCGGCGTTCTCTCGCACAGACGATCAACCTTCGGAATACACCGGAGCTGATCTTTATCGAAGACCAGTCTATTGAGCACGGAATCAGCATGTCGAAGCTGATTGATGAAGTATCGGCGCAGGACAGAAAGGCGCGCGAGCTTCGGGGCGAAGAAGAGGAAGAACAGAATGAATAATCTTCTTCAGTGCATTTCGGACGGAATCCGCCGGATCGGCATTGTGGGGCATGTACGCCCCGACGGCGACTGTGCGGGTTCCGTCATGGCAGCATATCACTATCTGAGGGACAATGTACCGTCACTGGAGATTGTTCCTTTTTTACAGGAACTTCCCTATGGCATTCGTTTCCTGACGAAAGACTGCCCCGTGCGGCAGGACGGCGGAGAAGGCGAGCGGTTTGACCTGGTGATATCTCTTGATGCGGCAGCTCAGAACCGCATCGGCGCCGGCGCCGCAGCTTTCAATTCCTGCGAAAACACAGTCTGTATCGACCATCACCAGACCTGTACGGCTTTCGGAAAAGTGAACTGTGTGGATCCGCACGCAAGTTCTGCCTGTGAAGTGCTGTATCGGCTTCTTTCACGGGACCGGATCAGCTATGATACGGCTGTCTGTCTCTATACCGGCATCATTCATGACACCGGGGCGCTCCGCTTTGACAATGTGAGCCCGGAGACAGTGCTGATCGTATCCGATTTGATCGCGAGAAAGATTCCCTTCACGGAAATCATTGAGAAGTCCTTTACGGAAAAATCGCTCACAGAGATGAAAATCACCGGTGAGATCATTAAAAACAGCCGGTTGTTTGAGAAAGAGCATTTTCTCTATGGTGTCTGTGACCTTCCGATGCAGAAGCGTTACCAGATAGACCCGAATGAACTCGGTTCCGTTGTGGCAGCGATGAATGAGGTGCGGGAAGCGCGGGTTGTGCTTTTCGTGTACCAGTTTGAAGACGGCAGCTGGAAGGGAAGTCTCCGTTCCAAATGCGCTGTGGATGTTGCGAAAATCGCGCTCCGTTACGGCGGCGGCGGTCACGTAAAGGCGGCGGGGTTCTCTTTCTCTGAAGATCCCGACCGGATCGCAGAGGAAATCCGCGGACTGCTATCTGAAGAGGAAATGTAAATGGACGGCGTTCTTCTTGTCGACAAGGAGCAGGATTACACTTCCTTTGATGTCGTGGCAAAGCTTCGCGGCATCCTGCACATGAAGAAAATCGGCCATGGCGGTACACTTGATCCGCAGGCGACCGGCGTGCTTCCGGTTTTTCTGGGAAGTGCGACAAAACTCTGTGATTATCTGCCGGATGAGACGAAGGTCTACGAGACAGAGATGTTCCTTGGACGCACAACCGATACCGGAGATATCTGGGGACAGATACTGGAAGAACGGGAGCCGGTTTCTGACGAAGAACTGATCCGAAACTGCATTCTTTCCTTTGTCGGGCGCTATGACCAGGTTCCGCCGATGTTTTCGGCGAAAAAGATCAACGGGAAGAAACTGTATGAACTTGCCCGGAAGGGAGAAGTAATCGAGCGGAAAGCGGTTCCTTTGACGATAAAGGAAATCCGGATTCTTTCGATGGATCTTCCGCACGTCCGCTTCACGGTTTTCTGCGAGAAAGGAACCTATATCCGCACACTCTGCGAGGATATCGGAAAGAAGCTCGGCTGCGGCGCCTGTATGAGCGCACTGAGAAGGCTTCAGCACGGCAGTTTCAACATTGAAGACGCACATACGCTTTCGGAGATTGAAAGGGCACGGGATGACGGAAGGCTTTCCGATATGATTCTTACTGTGGAAGAAGTCCTTCCGTATCCGAAGCTTCTGGTACCGGATGATCTTCTTCGGCTGATCCGAAACGGCAACAAACTGCCTGTTGACCGGTTTGAAATTCCATGCATCGGACTTTCCGATCAGTTTTCTTCAGGCGTTTTCCGCTACAAGATGAAGGACCGGGGCGGTACATTCTACGGTGTCTATCAGTTTACGCCCGGAGCTGAAATGCTGGTTCCGGAGAAAATGTTTCTACAGAAGGATTGAATCCGTATGATCATGACAGATCTGTCGGATCAGCTTTTTTCCGGTAAACTGCGCACGGCAGTAACCGTCGGCAAGTTCGACGGCCTGCACCGCGGACACCGGGAGCTGATCCGGTATACGGCAGAAAAAAAGAATGAGGGGCTCGTACCCCTAATCCTGATGATCGATATGAACATCGGTCCGGGGAAAAAGAGTATTCTCGACCGGGAGGAAGAAAGAGAGACCCTTGAATCCCTCGGCACTGAAATCGTTGTCCGGGTACCTTTTACCGATGAATTCCGGAAATTGAGTGCAGAACGCTTTTCGGAAGAAATACTGGCAGAGAGACTCGGCGCCCGTTCTGTTGTTTCCGGAGAAGATTTCTGCTTCGGAAAAGGCCGTCAGGGGAACCCGGGGTTTCTGCAGAGCGTTTCGAAACGGCTCGGTTTTGAGTATGAATGCCTGCCGCGGGTTTTTTACGAAAATTCACCCGTTTCGAGTTCCAGAATCCGCGAATGCCTCGCTTCGGGGCGGGTGGAGGAGGCAAAAGCCTGCCTTGGAGAACCGTACCGGATCCGGGGAACGGTTGCACACGGCATGCATTTGGCATCGGGACTCGGTTTCCCGACCGCGAATATCCTTCCGCCCGAAGAAAAATTCCTGCCGCGCTACGGCGTCTACCGGGTGTTTTCGGAAATTGACGGAACCCTGCACAAAGGTCTCGCAAATCTTGGCGTCAAACCAACCGTTCCGGGCGAGCGGAAAGCTGTTTTGGAAGTTTATTTCCCGGGATATTCCGGCGATTTATACGGAAAAACCTTATCGGTGCTTTTTGATGCTTTCCTGCGTCCGGAGCAGAAGTTTCCGGATCTTTCGCATCTGAAAGCTCAGATTCAGGAAGATCTTTTGCGTCTATAGTTCATCGAAATGTCACATTTGCCAGTTGACAAGCGTAGGGCTTCGTTGTATATAGAAAGAGTAAGGCATCGTTTCTGATGCGGTTTTTGTCAAAATATAGTACTGTCTGATATAAAGGAGAATGGAAAATGCTTGAAAAAATCAGGGAAATTCTGGTGGAGCAGCTGGATCTGGATCCGGAAGAAATCGTCGAAAGCGCGAGTTTCAGGGATGACCTCGGCGTCGATTCGCTGGATCTTTATGAGCTTCTGATGTCCATCGAGGAAGAATACGGCTTCGAAGTACCCGCAGAGGATATGGCGGAGCTGGAGACGGTCGGTGACGTGGTCAATTATCTTGCTGACCGCGGCATCGAGGCCTGAGCCGTACCGTAAAGGCGGTCCGGTATGATCGGAGTCTATGACTATACCGTAATTTTAACTTATCTCAGTACGCTGTGCGCAATGGCCGGAATCTTCCTTTCGGCTTCCGGCAGGGAAACTGCGGCCGTGATTCTTCTCGTTGTATGCGGCATGATCGACCTTCTGGACGGTCCTGTTGCCCGCACGAAGAAAAACCGCCGCGAGGATGAGAAAAGCTTCGGCATCCAGATCGATTCGCTGAACGACCTGATTTCCTTTGGTGTCCTTCCGGCCGTGATCGGCTATATGGTGCGCCCGGGCTTCACACCGGAAAAGATCATTTTTCTCCTGTTCCCGCTGTGCGGCCTCATCCGGCTCGCATGGTTCAATGTACAGGAGGCAAACCGGCAGAAGGAGACGGAAGAGAAGCGGAAATTCTATACCGGCGTTCCGATCACGACTTCGTCGATCGTAGTGCCGGCTGTCGTGATCCTGCTTCGTCCGCTGCTTCCGGAACTCTGGTACTACATTCTGACACTTGTTGTCTATGCAGTTCTGGGATTCCTGTTTGTCAGCAAGGTAAAGATCCGGAAGCCCCAGAAGACGGGCATGATCATCTTTCTTGCGATCGGCGTTGCTGCAGTTGTGCTTCTTGTCGTCCGGCTTGTGCTGCACGGTTTTTCCAGGTAAGAAATAATGAATTATTACGATTTGAACGGGATCCTGCGGGAGAAATCGGGCTCGCAGGACCGTTTTTTTACATTCATCTACGGCCATGCGCTGACAAGAGCATTGATCAGGCCTTTCCTCCGGCCCTGGTTCTCGAAAGTGGGCGGAAAATTCATGGATTCGCGTCTCTCGGCCCGTCTGATTCCGCGCTTCATCAAAAAGAACGGAATCGATATGAGCGACTTCGAGGAGCGCGAATTTGCCTCTTTTAACGACTTTTTCACCCGGCGCATAAAAGAATCCGCACGGCCGCTTCCGGAGGGGGAAAAACTGCTTTTTTCGCCCTGTGACGCGTATCTTACGGTTGTTCCGTTGGAAGAAGGACTGCGCTTCATGATTAAGCACACGCCGTATACGCTTCCGGATTTTCTGAGGGATGAGGATCTTTCGTCGGAGTTCTCCGGCGGAACGGTGCTTTTATTCCGGCTTGCTGTTCAGCATTACCACCGTTACCATTTTATCGATGACGGTGAAATCCTCCGGGAATACCGGATTCCGGGTTTTTTCCACACGGTCCAGCCTGCGGCAAACGATGCTGTTCCGATTTACAAGGAGAATTCCCGGGCTGTCTCGCTTCTTCGGACCGAACACTTCGGGGAAGTGATCCAGGCAGAGGTCGGAGCGCTTCTTGTCGGTCGGATCGTCAACAGAGAGCTTAAGGCTTTCCGCAGGGCGGAAGAGAAGGGCTTGTTTGAATTCGGCGGCTCCACAATCGTGATGGTGCTGAAGAAAGACGCCGCTTCAATTCTGCCGGAATTTCTTCAGGCTTCCGCCGAAAAGACGGAGCGGGAAGTGCATTTCGGGACTGTCATCGGAAGCGCAAAAAACTTGAATTAGTTCTTGACAAGAAAGCGGTTCTTTGCTATTATACTCTTTGCGCGTGATCTCACTTACGGGGTGTGGCTCAGCTTGGTAGAGCACCTGGTTTGGGACCAGGGGGTCGCAGGTTCGAATCCTGTCACCCCGATTGAGCGTAAAAAGAATATATGCGGGTGTAGTTCAATGGTAGAATGACAGCCTTCCAAGCTGTATACGTGGGTTCGATTCCCATCACCCGCTTCCGTTTTTTTATAGAGACGGATTTGCGGTGGGTATGGCGCAGTTGGCTAGCGCGCCAGATTGTGGCTCTGGAGACCGTGGGTTCGAGTCCCACTACCCACCCTTTTTTGCAGGAATCTCCTGTCGAGGAATATTGGGCTGTCGCCAAGCGGCTAAGGCACAGGACTTTGACTCCTGCATTTCGTTGGTTCGAATCCAACCAGCCCAGATACGGGCCATTAGCTCAGGTGGTAGAGCACTTGACTTTTAATCAAGTTGTCCGGGGTTCGAGTCCCCGATGGCTCATTTGCATGTTCGCATGTAATCTCTTTTCTGAAGGAGGTGAAAATAGATGTCTACCGTTATCGTCAAAGAAAATGAGACCCTCGACAGCGCGCTGCGCCGTTTTAAGAGGAACTGCGCAAAGGCCGGTATCCAGCAGGAAATCCGTAAGCGTGAGCATTACGAGAAGCCTTCGGTAAAGCGTAAGAAAAAATCCGAAGCTGCCAGAAAGCGCAAATACAACTGATGAAAAGAGAAGGCGTCCGCAGTTTAATCGCTGCGGGCGCTTTTTTTCTCGAAAAGTATTTCATTTTCATCTGTTTTGTGATATGATATTTTAGATTAATGATGTCCGGAGGAAATATTATCGGATGCAGGTGCAGAAAATTATTGACAGCATGCCTGTGGAGCATCAGAAAAACATCTTCGGCGGGCTGGATGCCTGGCTTCGGAAGATTGAACGCAGCCTGAATGTGGAAATACTCGCAAGAAACGACAGTATCCGGATCAGCGGGGAGGAGTCCCGCGTGGAACGGGCCGAAGAAGTATTCAACAGCCTTTTTGAACTTTCCAAAAGGGGGAACACCATTACGGAACAGAATGTGGATTACGCGCTTGCGCTGTCTGTGGAAAAGGCAACGCCGGCGCTTGTGGAAATAGACCAGGATGTCGTCTGCCATACGGTAAACGGCAAACCCGTAAAGCCGAAAACCCTCGGCCAGAAAAAATACGTCGATGCGATGCGGGAAAAGATGATCGTATTCGGCGTCGGCCCGGCCGGTACCGGCAAGACCTATCTTGCGATTGCGATGGCCGTACAGGCTTTCAAGAACAACGAAGTCGACAAGATCATCCTGACCCGTCCCGCAATCGAGGCGGGAGAGAAGCTCGGTTATCTGCCGGGCGACCTGCAGAGCAAGATCGATCCCTACCTTCGGCCTCTGTATGATGCGCTTTTCCAGATCATGGGGGCGGAAAGTTTCCAGCACAACATGGAGCGCGGAACGATTGAAGTCGCGCCTCTTGCTTACATGCGCGGCCGGACGCTCGACAATGCCTACATCATACTGGATGAGGCACAGAACACGACGCCTTCGCAGATGAAGATGTTCCTGACGCGTATCGGCTTCAATTCGCGCTGTATCGTCACCGGCGACAAGACGCAGAAGGACCTGCCGCATGGAACGGAATCCGGTCTGGATCTCGCGCTTCGGATCCTGAAAAAGATCAACGAGATCGGTTTTATCGAGCTCACGAACCGGGATGTCGTGCGTCATCCTCTGGTCCAGAAGATCGTGGAAGCTTACGAACAGTACGAATCCACACACAAAAACACCGCAGGAGGCCGTCCGCGCTATGACCATAACAATCGAAAATGAGACGGAGATCTCGTTTGATTTTGATTATGAAGCGCTGATCAGGACCGTCGCGGAAGCTGTGCTGGATTATGAGAATTGTCCCTACGAAGCATCGCTTGAGGTGGTCCTGACAGATAATGAAGGCATCCGCGAAGTCAACAGAGATGCCCGCGGCATCGACAGTCCGACGGACGTGCTTTCCTTCCCGATGGCATATTATGAAAGCCCGAAAGATTACGACGGCCTGGATGCACAGGACGATGTATTTGACCCGGAAACAGGCGAATACTTGCTCGGCAGCATGATGATTTCCTGTGAAAAGGTGCTGTCACAGGCGGAAGAATACGGCCACTCCGTAAAAAGAGAACTGGCTTTTCTCACGGCGCACAGCATGCTCCATCTTCTGGGCTTCGATCATATGGAAGAGCAGGAGCGCATTGCCATGGAAAACGAACAGCGAAACATTCTTGATTCCCTCGGAATCACAAGATAAAGAACCCGGAGGCTCTTATTGATGAATAAGACAAAATCCAATACCTTCCTCGCGCACGGCGGCATTTTGGCGCTTGCGTCCATCCTGGTCCGCTTCATCGGCATGATCTACCGGATTCCGATGGTCAACATCATCGGTTCCGAAGGCAACGGCTATTACTCGACGGCATATTCGGTCTACAACATCCTGCTTCTTCTGTCCTCATACAGCCTGCCGCTCGCCGTTTCCAAACTTGTCAGTGCCCGTACAGCGGTCGGGAAGTGGAAGGAAACCAAGCGCATCCTGATTGCGGCCTTTGTCTTTGCCGCTGCTGTCGGCCTGACTTTCGCCCTGATCACGCTCTTTTTAGCGGACTTCTTCTGCACGAAGATCATGGGAAGTCCGCGGGCAGCGATAGCGCTGAAGTGGCTTGCGCCGACCGTGTTCATCATGGCGGTTTTAGGGGTTCTGCGGGGCTTCTTCCAGGGGCTTCAGACGATGATTCCGACTGCGGTTTCCCAGATTTTGGAGCAGATCGCGAATGCTTTTGTTTCTGTCGGAATGGCTGCGGCGCTGTTCCAGTACGGGACGGAAGTGACGCTGAAAACCGGTGATCAGACCTTCGCGCCAGCCTGGGGCGCTGCCGGCGGTACGATCGGTACCGGCGCCGGGGCCTTTGTCGCACTGGCGTTCTGTGCAATGCTGTTCTTCCTGTTCCGGGGCCGCTTTAATTCCAGCGTCAACCGGGACAAAAATGCCAAAGTCCGTCCTTACGGGCGCATTATG
>CADCPV010000232.1 GCA_902803345.1 uncultured Eubacteriales bacterium
CCCACACCCTAAGGGATATCAGGAGTCTTCGTTTGCTGCTTATTTGACTAATTCAGGGTTAACGACCCATTTTCAAACTAACACCTTTTATAAAGACTCCGAAGAAAAATATGTGGCCGATTGCAGGCTTTACCCCATTTGGAGAACAACCTTTTCAGGTTCATTTTTAACAGGAGCTTTACCGTAATCATTAAGACTGACATAATTCTCGGATCCCGCCTTTGCCTTCCGAACAGTATTAATCCTGTCCACCACATCCTGAGCGCGCTTCTTCGCGACAGCGTCTCCATTCCTAGCTGCGATCGCAAGCGCATCCATGGCAATCCTGAACTTTTCTTTGCTCTCCGGTCCTTTCCTCGGTTTTTCTTTTCCTTTCAGGTAATTCTCGACCCTGTCAAACACTTCGGAAGTGCTGCTCATCTCCGGATCCTCAAGTGCATCCTGCAGCCGTTTCCAGTTCTTTGATCCGTCAATGTTTTTGCCCGCTGTCAGTGATCTCAGCTCTTTTTTCACAGCCGGCGGAGCGGCATATCTTTTTTTGTCTCCAACCAGGAGTTTTGTCAGAGCGTAAGAATCTCCTGTCACCATGACTTCCTTCAGTTTCTCTGTAGAAACAGCCCTAAGAGCCGCCTTGAAGTTGGGTGCAGCCATGATACTGGACGCCTCTTTTCTGACAACGTCCACACTGAACGGCTTTTGTTTATCTGCAGGCTGATCCATCAGGACTTTCGCAGCAATGCATTTAGCGGCGCATTTTTCCAGATCTTTTCTGCTCATGCCCGAAACATACTCTCCGGAATGAAGCTGTATGTATCGGTGATAGGTCTTTCCCAGGGCAAGTACATTTTCCTTATCGGCACCCGCCATCTTCTTTTTCACTTCATCATACACTTCTTTATTGGGAATAAACCTCAAATTGTGAGCCTGATGGTATTTTTCGACGGACGCCTTATCATCGAATATTCCCACACCGGTTCTGTGCATTCCCGGACAATGGAACATTTCTCCGTCCGGCATAGCCGTACTCTCCAGAGACATCGCAACGTTCTCCCCGTCGAGCCTGACAGGAATAACAGTATAAAAATGTTGATCAAAGGCTTTGTAGCGATTGGCCTCCTTGAACTCATTCTGTTTTAAATGGATCCCTGTCATCTCATAATCGATCGGCGCGGAATTTGGGTCCGTTGTCTTCTTATACTGATTTGCCTGATCTATAAAGGATTTGTTGAAATACGCATATGCCCTGCAGTCCGTCGGGAACATGATCCGGGTTTCCGTTTCAGGATCCATTTCTCTCATTTCCTTAAAGCTGTTGTGCATGTTTTCGTAGTGTTCCCTGTTGTTTTCCAGGAAGGTTCGCATCTCGGGACTTGGATTCGGCTCATTCAGTGCTCTCTGATAAGGGATCAGGTTCTGATCAAGTTCTTTATTCAGCACATAGATCGGTCCTGTTGAAGTATTTGCAAACAGCGATCCGCCCATATATCCGCCGAGTCCGTTCGCCTTCAGAAAAAGCTTGAATTCGCCCTGTTTGTCTTTCGGAACATCCATGTCAGTGATGAAACGATTGAGTTTCGCTTCTGCTTCCGCACTTCTCATACCGGGCATTCCGAGCTCACTGATCCTGTTTTCCAGCTCGCTTCTTTTACGCGCGTCAATATTCCCGTTTTCATCCATCACATAACGCATCATTCCGCGGGTAAGATAATTCATGTTTACCCTGATCCGATACGGCTGGCCGCTGATTTCGGGTTTTTCCCCATAAATCTCCGGGTGATACATTCCCATTTCGGGCAGTTTTGCCTGCATAACATATTTGCTGCCGGCCGGGACAAACCTCAGCACATCCGAAACCGGCTGGTTCATCAGTTCATCATGTTGATCCTGTGTAACTACAAGCCCCTGGTACTCTGTTCTGTTCATTTTTACTTTCGGCATTTCAGTTTTCCTTCGATTGATATTTCTCAAAAAAGCCTATTTCAAGGAATATGTATTATTTGTTGAAACATACAGTGCTTCATCCAGTTACACTATATAATATTCTGTCCAACAGATGTCCAACAGATGATCGAAAAAATGCAAAACGCGAAATTTATTACTCTCCAACTAATTCGGCGGCTGCAATTTCCCGTGTCGGCCAGAAGACACACAGATGCAATCGGGTTATCTTCCCGACAAATGGGTGAAAAGAATTCAAAATCAGGGGTAACGCCTTACAAATGATTGCCGGTTCATCAATCATCAGAGTTACATGAGGTGTCCATGGACGCTGTGAGTCTGGATTCACTTCACATGCGTCGTGTGTGCGTGGTAAGATGATTTTGCCATCGCGATATAGTTGTTTTGTCGTAAACAAACATAATAATGTTGTAAAATGTAAAACTGAAAGTTATTATTTCCTTAAGTACTTCTCATCAGATTCATATTCTTCGCTAACAAATCGTTCCACTGTCATGTGAAGATCATACTTATC
>CADCPV010000233.1 GCA_902803345.1 uncultured Eubacteriales bacterium
ACGTTCATGAAATCCACGCCGGTCACATGGTCTTCACCGGTGATCCGTTCGAAGCTCTGCGCCGGATGGACGAAGATGCCTTCTTCCTGGGCCTGTTCGATTTCCTCATCGTCCGCCGTCATCTTGTCGCGGGCTTCGAGGCAGGCCACATGGATTTCCTTCGCGCCGAGGCGTTTCGCGGAACGGGCGCAGTCAAACGCCACATTGCCGCCGCCGAGCACGATAATCTTCTCTCCGATGCCGGTCGGAAGTCCCATCGAGCAGTTTCTGAGGAAATCAATATTCAGGATCACGCCCGGAAGGTTGGAGCCCTGGATCGGAAGCTTTGTTCCGATATGAGTTCCGATTGCGAGAAGCACCGCGTCAAAGTCTTTTAAGAGCTCTTTGGGGCGGGTGATCCGCTGGTTGTATTCGATTTTCACGCCCTGATCCGTAATGACCGAGACTTCGGACGCCACGGTTTCTCTCGGAAGACGATAAGCGGGAATGCCGTAGCGCATCATGCCGCCAGCATCCGGAAGCGCTTCCTTCACAGTCACGTCATGGCCCTGTTTCCGCAGGTAATAAGCCGCTGTCAGGCCCGCAGGACCCGCGCCGACGACACAGACCTTCTTGCCGGTATTGGGAAGCTGCTTGCCTTTTCCCTTCCAGTATTTGCCGCTGTCGTGCTCCGCTGCGTATCGCTTGATGTTCCGGATGGACATCGCCTGATTGACGTCTTTCCGTTTGCAGGCGAGCTCGCAGACATGGGTGCAGATAAGCCCGAGCGTTCCGGGGAAGGGGGCCTTTTCGCGGATCACTGCAAGCGCCGCGTCGAAATTGCCTTCCTTCACGAAGCGGATGTACTTCGGTACATCGGTATGTGCCGGGCAGGCGCCGCGGCAGGGAACGGTCTGGTCTTCCTTCGAGAAGTCCTTTGTCTCTTCCCGGACTTTGTAGCGGATCGTTCCGGTCGGGCAGACCTCCGCACAGGCGCCGCAGAAACGGCAGTCCGCATCGGTCAGGAGCTTCTCATGCAGTGTTCCGACATAGGTTTCGAGGTCTTTTTTCCGATAGTCGAGCACTCCGACGCCTCTGAGATCCTGACAGGCCCGCACGCAGCGTCCGCAGAGGATGCAGCGGTTCATGTCGTGGATAATCAGGGGGTTCCGCTCCTCAGTGCGGAAGCCTTTGGTACGGTGTTTCATCCGAGTGTTACTGGCACCAATGTACTGGATCATGGTTTGCATTTCGCAGTTTCCGTACTTCGGGCAGGTTGAGCAGTCCTCCGGATGGCACGACAGCAGAAGTTCCATCGCGAGTTCCCGGAGCTTTCTGAGCTGCTCGGACTTTGTCGTAATGATCATGCCATCTTCCGCCTTCAGTCTGCAGGAAGGCACCGGATGCTTTTCTCCTTCCACTTCCACAATGCAGAGGCGGCAGGAACCGTTTTCCGGCAGGTCTTTGTGGTGGCAGAGGTGAGGGATGTAGATTCCCGCGTCCAGCGCGCACTCGAGGACGTTCTTTTTGTCCGGCACCTCCAGCCGAACGCCGTCAATTGTAATTACAGCCATAGGTTTTTTCTCCCTCTTGTTAGGATAATAAAGTCAGCTTTTCCGTCCAATATAACTGATTCTATCTTACCCTGCGAAGCGTCTTCTTTCAACGCCAGAGAGTAAATGTAATTTCTATTTCTGAAATAAAAAATCCCCGACAGGATATTCACAGTCCTGTCGGGGAAATCTGTGTTATTTCAGCTGATTCCGGCTTTCCGCTTAGAACCGCACTTCCTTGCCGGTCGCTGCTGCCTTGTAGATCGCGTCGAGCACCTGGGTCACGACAAGCGCCTGCTCGGGTTTGACGAGCGGCTCGGTGCCGTTGATGATGGCATTCAGCCACTGACGGTTGTCGATGACGCCGGGTTCTGCGGAGCCGCCTTCAAAGTAAGCTACGCCGCCGCCGGTTGCGATGTTCTCGTCCATCAGCTGGCCGTTCCGGCCGCGGTTATAGACAAGCTGCTGATCCGGATAAGCCATGCCGGAAATGATTTCCGCGCCGGCCTTCGTACCGCAGAGGGTCGTTGCCGCTTCCTTCGCGTCTCTCATGTTGATCGCCCAGGCTGCTTCGAGGGTGATTGCCGCACCGTTCTTCATCTTGATGTAGCCCATTGCGGAGTCTTCAACTTCGTAGGTCTCCGGATCCCAGGGTCCGAATACGTTGCCTTCGGTCGCCTGCTGCAGATGGCCGAGCTTGTAGAAGACGCTGCCGGTTACGGACTCAACGTCGTAGTTGTCCATGCACCAAAGCGTAATGTCAAGAGCATGGGTTCCGATGTCGATCAGCGGACCGCCGCCCTGAAGGGCCTTGTTGGGGAATACGCCCCAGGTCGGAACGCCGCGGCGGCGGATTGCATGCGCCTTGCCGTAGTAGATCTCGCCGAGATCGCCCGCTTCGCAGGCAGCCTTCAGGTTCTGGACTTCCGGACGGAAGCGGTTCTGGTAGCCGATCGTGAACTGCTTGCCGCTCGCTTTCCAGGCGTCGATCATCTTCTGCGCGTCTTCTGGGCTGTGGCTCATGGGCTTTTCGCAGTAAACATGCTTGCCCTGGGCAAAAGCCTCGACGGTGATTTCGCAGTGGCTGACGTTCGGGGTGCAGACATGGACGACTTCCACATCCGGATTCGCGCAGAGCTCTTTGTAGTCTTCGCAGACCTGAGCGCC
>CADCPV010000234.1 GCA_902803345.1 uncultured Eubacteriales bacterium
AAGCTCGGGAATCGTTTCGGACGGCGCGAGGTGTGCGCCTACGGAATTCTTGTCGCCGGCGTCTGCAACCTTGTGTTGTATCTTTTGAATACGCACAATGTTGTGCTTTACCTCATCGTGCTTCTCCTGTCCGGCATCGGAAACGCCTTCATTTTCCTTCTCGTGTGGGCGCTTGCAAACGATGCGATGGACTATAACGAAGTGAAGTTCGGCCTGACGGATACCGCAACTTCCTATGCGTTTTATTCCTTCATGCGGAAGCTCGGCCAGACGATCGCGGCGATTCTTGTGAACGCGGCGCTCCTTCGGATCGGCTACACCGAGAACGTTCTCAATACCAGTAATATAACTGACGCCACGCTTCGCGGCATGTACGCCTATTCCGTACTGATCCCTGCGGTGTTGTACATTCTTGTATTTATCCTGCTCCGCTTCGTGGATCCCCTCGGAAAGAAACAGGTGGATGAGCTGCAGGAGGAGAAGGCCAGATAAGGAGATGAAACCGACGAATGCCTAAGACCGATATTCTGAAGAAATGCGTACTCTTCCGGGGGCTTTCCCCGGAAGAACTTGACTGTGCGCTAGTCTATTTCCATGCGCAGGAAAAGCACTGTAAAAAAGGCGAATACCTGCACCGCGCTTCGGGACCTCTCCGCTTTTTCGGCCTGCTTCTTTCGGGAAATGTGCAGGTTTTCATGGACGATTTCGACGGAAACCAGATGCTGATGGCAAGCGTCACGCCGGGGATCACCTTCGGGGAGGCTCTGTGCACAATCGAGCAGGAGGCGCAGGTTTATATTCAGGCGGTAGAGGATTCGGATATCCTTCTAATGGATACAGCTTTTCTGAAAACACCCTGCACCGACATGACGCAGCTTTCCTGTGAACTGTCACGGCGCTTTACCGCGATGATGGCGGAGCGTTCGCTTGCGCTGAACAACCGTATCCAGATTCTCAGTAAAGGCAGCATCCGGGAAAAGGTGATCACACTTCTCTCGGAGGAGCACCGTCATCAAGGCGGCGACACAGTTGTCCTGCCCTTCACAAGAGAGGCGATGGCGGTTTACCTCGGAGTCAACCAGAGCGCGCTGTCGCGGGAGCTGTCGCGGATGCAGGAGGAGGGAATCATCCGGTTCAGGGGAAATGTGTTTGAGCTGCGAAAATGACAAATTTTTAACAAATTTTGGAGCGCCGTTGCAATTGCAATGGCGCTTTTCATTGTTTCCGACTATACTGAGCCTTGCCGCCACGAATGAGAGATTTTTTTCGGCGAGCAAATACTGTTGAGTGAGGACAATCATGAAAAAACTGATGAAAATCATTTCCCTGCTTCTTGCAGCGGTGCTTCTTACAGCGGTACTTTCGGCCTGTACGAAAACGAAAAAAGCCGATACGACCGAAATCAATATCGGTGTCCTGAAGGGGCCGACCGGCATGGGCGCGATCAAGCTTCTTGATGATTCCGAGAACGGCGTCTATGCGAATTACCACTTCACGCTGACCCCCGAAGTCACGGACATCGTTGCGCGGCTCTCAAACGGCGATCTTCAGATCGGCGCGCTTCCGACGAATGTGGCGGCGAACCTTTACAACAAAACATCGGGCGGCGTTCAGCTGATCGCCTTAAACTGCCTCGGCGTCCTGTATGTGCTGGAAAACGGCGACACGGTGCACGGTCCGGAGGACCTGAAGGGTAAAACGCTCTATACCCTCGGACGCGGCAGCAACCCCGAGTACATGATCAATTTTGTGCTTGAGAAAACAGGCCTTACGCCCGGTGAAGATGTGACGATCGAATATGAAGACGCTTCAGAAATCGCAACCAAGATGATCACTGGCGATATCGATCTGTGCATGCTTCCCGTACCGGCCGTGACGACGATTCTGATGAA
This sequence comes from uncultured Eubacteriales bacterium, assembly GCA_902803345.1. Next base: position 1,893 of record CADCPV010000234.1, read on the forward strand.
GAACGAAAACGTCCGGAAGGCCATTGACATGACCGAAGCCTATGACAAGGCCGCAAACGACGGCAGCCAGCTCACAATGGGCTGCCTTGTTGCCAGGACAGACTTTATCAAGGAACACCCAGAAGCGGTGGAACAGTTTTTGGAAACCTATGCAAAATCCGTGGAATCGGTTCTTGCGGATATTGACAGCTCTGCGGAACTGATTGCAAAATACGAGATCACTGGAAACGCCCAGATTGCGAAGAATGCGATCCCGGATGCAGCGATTGTCTGCGTTAAGGGAAAGGATCTCAGAAAGTCTTCCGAAGGTTATTTCCAGGTGCTTTACGATGCTGATCCGGCCTCCGTCGGCGGCGCGATGCCCGGAGACGATTTCTACTATGGCTCTGAAAAATAAGAAATATTACCAGATCAGAAAGAACACAGGCGGTCCGGCGCTTCTGCCCGGGCCGCTTGTCGGCGCCCTGGTGCTTCTGTTCTGGCTTTTGGTGTGGCTGTTTGCCGCACTCCTCATGGATCAGGAACTGCTGATTCCGTCTCCGTTTACGGTCGTACAGCATCTTTTTCGGATTGTAAAGGATCCGGGCTTTTTCGGGATTCTCGGGAAGTCACTTCTCCGGGTTCTCGGGGGCTATATCTGCGGCTGCCTTGCGGGCGTGATTTTAGCGGTTCTGTGCGGCTTCTCGCGGATACTGGATTCGCTGCTGCAGCCTCTTGTGCGGATCATCAGCTCGGTTCCGGTCACAAGTTTCATTATCCTGGTCATGCTCTGGATTCCCTATGACTATGTGCCGGTTTTCATTTCCGCGCTTCTTGTGACGCCGATCGTATTCGGAAACGTCCGGACGGGCATCCGGGAAACAGATCCGCAGCTTCTGGAAGTTGCCCAGATGTACCGGTTTACACGCTGGAAGGCGGTGCGCTACGTCTTTATTCCGTCCGTGCTGCCGTACTTTTTCTCTGGTGCACTGACGGCACTGGGGCTTTCCTGGAAAGCAGGCATCGCAGCGGAAACGCTGTCCCTGCCGAAATTCGCGATCGGTGCGCAGATGTATTATTCGCGGCAGTACCTGGAAACGGCAGATCTGTTCGCCTGGACTGTAATCGTCGTGCTGTTCAGCTTCTGTCTGGAAAAGCTGATCCAGCTGATCCTGAAAAAGCGGAAGAAAAATACGCAGGAGGTGCAGGATGAAGATCAGTAAACTCTGTGTCAGCTACGGCGACAAAAAAGTACTTCAGGATTTTTCGGCCGAGTTCGGGAACGGGATCACGCTTCTCACGGGACCTTCCGGCTTCGGCAAAACGACGCTGCTGCATACGGTTGCGGGTCTGATCGAGCCGGATTCGGGAGAAATCATCGGGCGGCCGGAGCGGATTTCCCTGATGTTCCAGGACGACCGGCTTCTGCCCTGGCTCACGGCGCTCCAGAACATTGAAATTGTCTGCGACGACAGGGAAAAAGCAATGCATTATCTTCGGGCGGTGGAGTTAGAGGCGGAAGCCGGAACGAGGCCTGCGGCGCTTTCCGGCGGAATGCGCCGCCGCGTTGCGCTGGCGCGGGCGCTCGTCTATGAGAGCGACCTGCTTCTTCTGGACGAGCCATTTAAAGGGATGGACATCCCGCTTATAAAGCGGCTGGCACCGCTTCTTCAGAAGTTGACGATCCCGGTGATCCTGTCTTCGCATTCACCCGAGGAGCAGGAGATTATCGGCGGGACGATATTCCCGATGGACCGGGTGTGAGTGAGGGAAGTCAACACAGAAAAACAAAGGATTTCACATATGATCAAAATCGCACTGTACGGAAAAGGCGGCATCGGAAAATCCACCACTGCCGCGAACCTAAGCATGGCTCTTTCGGAAATGGGCTACCGCGTGATGCAGGTCGGCTGTGACCCGAAAGCCGACTCGACCGGCGCTTTATGCGGCGGGCAGAAGATTACGACGGTTCTTGACGCGATCCGCGAAAAGGGTGACGCGGTGGAACTTTCGGATATCGTGACAGTCGGAGACGGCGGTGTCATCTGCCTCGAAGCCGGCGGACCGACGCCCGGCGTCGGATGCGCGGGACGCGGAATCATTACCGCTTTTGAGAAAATGGAAAAGCTCGGCGCCTTTGAGACTTATCGGCCGGATGTCGTGATCTACGATGTTTTAGGGGATGTCGTCTGCGGCGGTTTCGCGATGCCGATCCGGAACGGCTACGCACGGAATGTTTTCGTTGTGACCTCGGGCGAGAAGATGGCCATTTATGCGGCCGGGAATATTGCAATCGCAGTTGACAATTTCAAGGCGAGAGGCTATGCGCGGCTTCGGGGCGTGATCCTGAACTGCCGGAATGTGGATCAGGAACTTGAACGCGTCGAGAAATTTGCGGACGATATCGATTCGAAGATTGTTTCCGTGATCCCGCGGGATCCGTTGGTGCAGCAGGCGGAAACGCTTGGGAAGACTGTTGTCGCGGCATTCCCCGAAAGTGCGCTCGCGGATACCTACCGCGAGATGGCAAAAAGCATACTTTCGGCGTGCGAATCGTAAAGGGGGCTTACTATGATTACTGACAACACCGGCGGCCTGCCGCGCTACTGCCACCCTTATCACGGCGGCTGGGATGTGGCAAGGATCGCGCTCGATATTCCTCAGAGCCGGATCCTCTTTGTCTGCCCCGTTTCCTGCGCGCGGATCATCTGCCTGAACGCTGTGAAATACGGCTACAAGGACCGGATTGACGTTCTCGCGCTCACGGAAGACGATATCGTGTCGGGAAATTATGAGGAGAAAACGATCGAAGCGGCCTGTGAGATCATGGACACGATCGAACCGAAGCCGAAAGCCCTGATCCTTTATGTCAGCTGCATCGACGCGATGCTCGGAAATGACCACAGCTTCCAGACCGAAGAGATCATGGCGCGTTATCCGGGGCTGGACTGCTTTGTCCTTCGGATGTGCCCGATCACGCGGTTTTCCGGCGACAATCCGATGGTCGCGCTGAACAAGGATATGATGGAACCGCTTCCTGTGGAACCCATGGAGAAGGAGAAAATCGTCGCTTTCCTTGGGTCGAATATCGCCTATGATCCGGAATGCGAGCTGGTGCAGATCCTCACAGACAACGGATATCGCGCACTTCACATCCAGGAAGCGGGGGCTCGCTATGAAGATTACCTGAAAATCCGGGCGTCTTTGCTGAATCTCTGCCTGATGCCTTTTGCATCTTCTGCAGGAAAACTTCTTCTGGAGCGTTATGGGACGCCGATGCTGCCGTATTTTTCGCGCTATGATTTCCAGTCGATCCGAAAGACAATCTCAGATCTGTGTACGGCGCTGAATCTTCCGCTTCCGGATCTGCAGCAGATGGAAGACGAGACACGGGAAGTGCTTCAGAACTGTGCAAAAGAGATTGGAGATACAAAACTTCTGATTGATTCGACGGCAACACTGTTTCCGGATGCCCTTCGGACGACGCTCGAATCCTGCGGCTTTAAGGTCCTTTCTGTTTATGCGGACGATATCAACCGTGCGGATCCCGATGTGGACAGCGGAAGTATCTTACGGGCGGCGGACCGGGAATATATAAGGCCTGAAGCAGGCGCCATATCGGAGAATACAATCGGCATCGGAATGGTTTCCTCCTCCTTTTACGGGACGGAAGGTACCGTCAATATCTTCTATGATAACGGAGAATGGGGCTTCTACGGGCTCAGAAAACTGTCGGAGCGGATCCTTGACGCATACCGGAACCCGAAAAACGCGGCGGAAATCCGCCTTGAGCAGCGGCAGGAGGTGTTCGCATGAAGGATTTATATCGTATTCTTCCGCCTTTTGCGCCGGATTACGGCGGCGCCTGCGAAGTCATGTACGAGCTTGGGGGCCTCGTGCTGATCCACGACGCTTCGGGCTGTACAGTGAATTATGTTTCGTTTGACGAACCCCGCTGGCATGAAAAGCCCGGCTATGTCTACTGCAGCGGGCTCACGGAAATCGACGCGGTCATGGGAAACGACGATGTGCTGATTGAGAAAGCGCTCCGGGCGGCGGAGA